>CAVFJE010000091.1:0-1310 GCA_963622845.1 Dialister sp. CAG:486 | reverse complement strand
AACATGGCCTTACCCGCATCCATAAGTCGTGCGACAGGCTCATTAACATCTGCTGGAAGAAAGCCAACCTCGCGCCCTTTATGATCCAACACTTTTACAGACCACTTGCCAGAGAGATTTTTTGGGTCACGCAGAAGGCGAAGCCGAAGTGCAATCTCTAGTTCGTCAACAATCTCATCAATGTTAAAGATATTTCGAGTTCCAGCGACCATAATGTCGTGAAAGATGAGAACTTCCTTTGAAAAAGGCGCAGTAAAAACGCCCAATCCATTTCTGCTGGCTTCTAAAATTGACGACAGTGCCTTTGTGTCAATCGTTGTAAGTTCCCTACCCATAAACTATTCCTGAGTTAAAATCGTGTGCATTTTAATGTCGTATTGCAACTTTATTTCTTCATACTCTTTAGTTTTACTCTTCAATTCTTGAACTGTTTTGAAAACCCAATTTGTATTAGACAATTTCTCTAGCATATTGTATGGAAACGAGCTTTTAACCTTCTCGAGTATCTCTTCTTGCACGGATACTTGTGCCTCAATAACCGCAACTTCAGTGATAAGCTCCTCAATATCCTTAGAGTCGTCATCACTCTCATCGTCCCCTTCCAAAATCCATGCATAAGCCTCTAAAGTCGAAACATCGCCGAGTTCATACGCCTTCTGCACACCCCTAAACAAATTTTGCTCATGCTCGCTCAAAGGCGGGTTTAAATCAGGATGTAACTTCTTGCAAAGTTTTCTATAAAGTTCTTTCAATCTGCTCGATTTAGTTTTACTCAACTCAACCGAATTAGACCGCCTATCTAAAAGAGCATAGAACCTCGTTTGCTTTTCGCCCAAATCAATCATCCATTGTTCAAGCTCTGCGTCAAGCTCTTCCTCAATGTCGTCTTCAATGATTTCTTCATCAGCATTAGCTCGAGCTTGATAAAGCGCTAATTTTCTTTTAGCACGCCTTGAAGCCAACTCCGCTTCTGCCATCTTAACTTCATAGGCTCCAATTTTGACCATGTAGTCAGCTTCAATGAGAGGATTTTGTTGCAAAAGGATATCTTCTCGTTGCATGACTAAACTAACAACTTCTTCACGAAGTTCTTTAAGTCGGGTCACCAAATCAGATTTTTCATGCATTATGAATAACCTCCCTTGTTAGCAATTTTAATATTAGCAGAAAAATTGGAAGTCCTAGTCACATACAACGAGCACGTCGTGCTAAATCAAGTGAAGAGAGGGTTTAGCCGACCAAACCTAAAGATTGGAATCAGGACAGTCCAAAGCAACCCACTCACTCATTGAACAGATCAAAATGAGTAC
>CAVFJE010000090.1:0-4695 GCA_963622845.1 Dialister sp. CAG:486 | reverse complement strand
CACTGAAGCGATGAGGGAAAAATCAAACTTGATCAAATCCGCACTTCGCATGACACTAAGTGGCGCAAAAGGAACGATTACTCTGTCTATTTTATTCACATGTCCATTCGTATTTAGCGATGGAACCATATTTGCAGAGCGTGACTTAATCATATTTGTCGGCTGCGGAGTCATCTTGTTTACGCTATTGCTAGCAACTTTTGTTCTACCTTTGATCGCTCCCAAAAAAATCATCACAAAGAGCGAGGAAGAGGAGAGACAAAGCTATCTCCTTTGCTTGCAAGAAGTTTTGCGCTCTGTCATCTCTCAGCTTAGTGCTCAAGAAACAGATCTCAATAGAGTTGCCATTAGACAAGTTGTGAAATCGTATCAAGCGAGGCTCAACAAGGCAAAAGAAGAGCTTAATGAAGATGACGTAATTGGAACTTCTCTTAGAATTGATGTTTGCAAATGGCAGCAAGAGGCTGTGGAGATGTTAATTGAACAGGGCAATGTTGATGAAGAGGCTGCATACAACGTTCTCGAGAGATATGAGCATGTCGAGAGAATTTTGACTAACGAGAACTTGGCTAGTGCGATATTGCACCACAAGCATATATTAAAACTTAGACCTCTTTATTTACATGCGAAAAGTTTTATTACATCAAACCTTTCGGGCAAAAGAGTTGATTTGGCAAATGCCGAGAGTGATGTGCGCATTGAAGCGACGAAGTATGCTATCGAAAAGCTAAGAGAGTCGATGCTAGAAAACGACGATGTCGTGACGGAGCATGCGGCTAGGATTATGCTTGAGCTCGAGACAAGCTTGATGGCAAGAAGCTCGAGTTTGCCAACTGTTACATCGCAAATTAGAGTAGAGGGTGACATCGAGGGTGTAAAAGCTCTAGCTTATGAAATTGAGTTGGATAAAATTGCAGAACTTGTCAGAGAAGAAAAGTTGTCAAAAGCTGGTGCTAAGCGCATGAGACAAAATGTAGGGTTGATGCAATTAGAATTAGCTGACGCCATTTGATAATTTCTAAGACAACCGCTTCTCTTGACAAATTATAAATTCTTTGTTAATATTATAGGTTCGCGATTATATATGATTGAATTCTGGGGGCATTGAATATAAATGGCAACTACTTCTAAGTCTGAAGTTGAAAAAACTAAAACTTCTAAAGCCAAAACAAGCACTGCTAACAACAAAAAGAAAACAACAAGCACTCCAAAAAGCAAAACTAGTGCCAAAAAGAGTGCGACTAAGAGTGAGATCAAAACTAAAAGGACAACTACTAAGAGTAAGGCTAGCACAAGCAAGACGACTGGTGCAGCTAAGACTGCGAAGAAGACGGCAACCAAGAAAAGCGTTGCGAAGAAAGCTGTTGTTGAGCAAAAGACTCCAAAGAAGAGAGGAAGAAAGCCAAGTGCAGAGGCACAGCTTGATTATTCTGAGTACTTGGATTCAGAGATTGATGGCGATGGCACGGTAGACGTTGCTATTGTCTCTGGCGACGGAGAGCTAGCAGAACTCAGCGACTTTGACTCTGTAGTTCCTAATGATGACGATTTGATGGCTGAAGAGGGTAGCGTTGAAGATGTTGATACAGACGAGATTCTAGACTCTATTCCAGATGAGGAGTTAAAAAGCAGCGTTGAGAGCACAGTTGAAGCTGTCAAAGCTATGACCCCGAGAGCCAAAGCTGGTTCAAAGAGAAGAAATGTTGATACATCTAGAACACTTCTTACAGGCGATCCTATTCGAATGTATTTGAAGGAAATCGGCAGAGTTTCGCTCCTCAATAAAGCTCAAGAGGTTGATCTTGCAATGAAGATTGAGGCTGGTTTAGCTGCAAGTGCGGAGCTAGATGCAGCAGAGGCTGAAGGTAGAGAATTATCTAGGAGAGACAAAAGGCGCCTCACACGCATTGAAAACGTTGGTCTAGATGCCAGAGAGGACTTGATTTCAGCGAATTTAAGGCTTGTAGTTTCAATTGCAAGGCGCTATATTGGCAGAGGTTTAACGTTGTTGGACCTTATTCAAGAAGGCAATTTAGGTCTTATTAGGGCTGTCGAGAAGTTTGAATATAAAAAAGGGTTTAAGTTTTCAACTTACGCTACTTGGTGGATTAGGCAAGCTATAACGAGAGCTATTGCAGATCAAGCGCGCACAATCCGCATTCCTGTTCATATGGTTGAGACTATAAATAAGCTAGTTAGAACTCAGCGTGCACTTCAACAGCGTTTAGGCAGAGACCCATCTCCTGAAGAAATTGGCGAAGAAGAAGACTCACAATTGGGAGACTTCATTGAAGATGAAAAAGCTCAAGATCCTGCAGAAGCTGCTAGATTTTCAATGTTGCAACAGCAAATTAAAGAAGTTTTGGGCGGCTTGTCTGATAGAGAGCGAAAAGTTATACTTTTGCGTTTTGGTCTTGAAGATGGGCACCCTCACACGCTTGAGGAAGTTGGCAGAGAATTTCGTGTGACAAGAGAGAGAATTCGCCAAATTGAATCTAAGACATTGACGAAATTACGTAATCCATCTCGTAGTGCTCCGTTGCGTAATTATTTGCAAAAATAAATAAGACAAGACTTTGTAATTTTGTGTATAATAGATAAACGCGTCGCAAAGGAGAGGTGATTTTTCTAAGCCTTTGCGATCGGAAGAATAGATTCCTCGGTAGCTCAACGGCAGAGCATTCGGCTGTTAACCGAAGGGTTGTAGGTTCGAATCCTACCCGGGGAGCCATTTTTTTTGATAAGTTCTTTTAAAACAACTGGGGAGCTGAAGAGAACAAGTTCGGCTGAGAGTGATCAACGAGACTTTTGATCAGACCCAATGAACCTGATCTGGGTAATGCCAGCGTGTCATTAGGGAGTTTGAGAAAATTTTATACATTCTAAAAAAGTATATTCCTGCTATTTTTATATTTGCTTTTCTATTCATAGGTTGGCAATTAGTATGTGATTTTGGGTTTATTCCGAATTACATGTTGCCTAGCCCGTCGAAAATTCTCTTTAATTTTATGACAGGCATTAACTTTTACATGCAACACACGCTCATCACTCTATATGAAACTCTATTTGGATTGATTTGCGGAACATTGTTTGGATTTGTTGTTGCAGCAATTATGGAGCGAAGTGAACTTGTACGAACAGCATTTTTGCCATGCCTGTCAATAACTCAAACGATCCCAATTATTGCACTAGCGCCAATTTTAGTTATGTTCTTTGGACTTGGCACGCTGCCAAAAATAATCTTGGTAGCAACTATGACTTTTTTTCCAATTACAATAACTACTCTTGGTGGATTTTTAGCCGTCCCCAAAGAAACAATCGACATGTCGAGGTCTTGTGGGGCAAGTCATCTCACTACATTTGTTCATGTCAAAGTACCAGCATCTCTGCATGACTTCTTTTCTGCGATGAAGATCTCTGTAACTTATGCATTTTCTGCTGCAGTTATAGCTGAGTGGCTTGGAGGAAGCGGTGGCATCGGAGTGGTGATGACGCGATTCAAGAAGAGCTTTGACTACACATCTATGTTTTCTTGCGTGCTAATAATAATTATTGCCACGCTTATTTTCGTATTAATAGTCAATATTGTTGAAAGGAAAGTATGTAGATGGCGCTATTAATAAAGAAATTGAAATTGGCAACACTTTTGTCATTGGTTCTTGCAATTTCCTTAATCATGACTGGATGTGCAACTACAAATGTCAGCTCTTCAAGCGATGAAGTCCAAAAAACAAAAATTACTTTTGTGCTCGACTATACGCCTAACACAAATCATCTAGGTCTTTATGCTGCACAAGATAAAGGATATTTCGCAGCCGAGGGTCTAGAAGTTGAGATAGTGTCGCCTCCAGAAGATGGCGCAGATGCCTTTGTAGGCAGTGGTCAAGCTCAATTTGGCATATCATTTCAAGATTGGATGGCAACCTACGCAGGATCAGACACACCTCTACCTGTAAAGGCAATTGCGGCGATTGTACAACATAACACGTCCTCTTTGCTTAGTTTAAGTTCAGCTAACATTTCTTCACCTAAAGATTTGAGTGGAAAAACTTATGCGAGCATGGATAATGCAACTGAACTTGCAATACTCAAAAACCTCGTAGAGCGAGACGGGGGTGACTTTGATGAAGTTAACACAATATCTAACTCTTCAAGTGATGAGGTGCAAGGTCTCTCTTCTGGTCTGTTCGATTGTGTTTGGTCTTATGACAATTGGGGAGTGCTTGCTTGCAAAAGAGCTGGACTAGATGTATCGACGCTAAATATTGCATCAATTGAGTCAACATTTGATTACTATACGCCTGTAATCATAGGAAATAACGATTACATGAATGAGCATCCAGATGTTACAAAGAAATTCTTGTCTGCTATTCGAAAAGGATATGAATTTGCGATCTCTCACGGTGATGAAGCAGCTGATATTCTATGTCATGCGGACCCCACTTTGGATAGTGGGCTAGTACAAGAGTCTGCCAAAGCACTCGCGTCAGAGTTCATCTCAGATGCTAAATCTTGGGGGGTAATTGATGAGAATCGCTGGGCGAAGTTTTGGCAATGGATAAACGATGAACATCTAACTGAGAAGAGCCTTGACGCAAAGTCTTTTTTTACAAACGAATATTTGTAAATAACAGATTAAGTGCAGGCGTCCCGAGTTCTAAATGATAGAATTGTTGCAGCACTAAAAGTTAAGGT
>CAVFJE010000089.1:0-9413 GCA_963622845.1 Dialister sp. CAG:486 | reverse complement strand
GGTATGATGGAGGCAAGAGTTGCTGAGATCAATCATATTTTGAGTGAAGCAAAGATAGTTTCTTCTCCAAAAAAGGGCAAAAAAGTCAACATTGGCAACACTGTGACTGTTGAGATAAATGGAAAAGAACAAGAATACACAATTGTTGGTGGTGCCGAGAGCGATGTTACCGCAGGAAAGATCTCAAATTTAAGCCCTGTTGGCCAAGCTATCCTCGGAGCTAAAAAAGGCGACGAAGTTTCAACTGTTGGACCAACTGGTAAAGAGATCCACATCAAGATAATTAGTTTTGTATAAAAAAGAAGAAGTAGAAGATAGAAAAAATGCAACAAGATGCGACTAATAATCAAATAATAGAAGATGACCCGATTGAGGTAAGAAAGAATAAGAGACAAAGTTATATAGATGCGGGAGTCTCCCCTTATGGTCATTCATTTAAAGCGTCTCATTCGATAGAAGAACTTGACGAAAAATATGCCGAGCTCGGTGATGGGGACACAACTGACGATCATGTAGAGATTGCCGGCAGAATCATGGCAAAGCGAGGTCAAGGGAAGGTTTGCTTCCTTGAACTTATGGACTCTAGTGGCACTATACAGCTATTTTGTCGCATCAATGAACTTGGTCAAGAGAAGTTTGCTCAATTGGTCGATTTGGACGTAGGCGATTGGATTTCTGCAAGTGATTATATGATGCGTACAAAGCGTGGTCAGCTCTCCGTTGCTTTGAATAGATTTGAACTCATGAGCAAATCTTTGCGCCCACTTCCTGAAAAGTTTCACGGTCTAACTGACAAAGAGACAAGATATCGTCAAAGGTACGTTGACCTTGTAGTTAATCCTGAGGTTAGATCTGTTTTTGAAAAACGCTTTAAGATTGTCGCGGCGATTAGAAGATTTATGGAAGATGAAGGGTATTATGAGGTTGAAACACCTTTTTTGCATCCAATTTTAGGCGGTGCTAACGCTAAGCCTTTCACTACTCATTTCAATGCTCTTAATCGCGATTATTATTTAAGAATTGCAACAGAATTGCCTCTTAAAAGACTTCTTGTTGGTGGCTTTGACAAAGTGTTTGAGCTGGGCAGGCAATTTAGAAACGAAGGCATGGACCCGCATCATAATCCAGAGTTTACAACTATGGAGTTTTATGAGGCATTCTCTGATCTAAATGGGATGATCGATATCACGACTAGATGTATAAGATCTGCTTGTTTAGCTGCTAATGGGACTTTGCAAATTGAATATCAAGGTCAAAAGATTGATCTTGAATCAGATTTTGAAGTTGCAACTATGAGTGAGCTTGCTTCACGTTATGCAGGTGAAGAAGTTAACATTTCCATGACCGTAGATGAGCTCGCAAAAGTTGCGAAGAAGCATGGCATTAGCGTTAAAGATGAGTGGGGAGCAGGAAAGCTCATTTCAGAGATTTTTGAAGAAGTAGCTGAAGATAAGCTCGTGCAGCCAACTTATGTTACGGAGCATCCTCTTGAGGTTAGTCCTTTGGCGAAAAAGTTGCCTGATGAGCCTCTTCTAACTGATAGGTTTGAGCTGTTTATTTGTGGTCATGAGTACGCAAATGCATTCAATGAGTTAAATGATCCGATCGATCAAGCTGAAAGATTTAGAGCACAGCTTAAGGCGAAGGATATGGGCGATGATGAGGCAATGGGTTATGACAGTGACTACATTCGTGCTCTTGAATATGGTATGCCACCTGCTGGCGGTTGTGGAATTGGAATCGATCGTCTTGTTATGCTTTTGACAGACTCTCCTTCAATTAGAGACGTGTTGCTGTTTCCTCATATGAGAGATGAATAGAAAGAAATATTTTTAGATATGGCATTTGAGAAATTTACTGATAAAGCTAGAAAAGTTACTGTACTTGCACAAAACGCAGCGAAAAATATGGATGCTCCTGCCATTGGCACAGAGCATATTTTTTTAGGATTGATAGATGAAGCTGAGTCGTTTGCAGCTCAATCGATTCAGCAATTAGGTGTTAAAAGGCAAGATTTTTTAAGCGAGGCAAGAAAGCTAACTACGCCTTCCATTAATCAAGCGAGCGCAAATTTGTCGTATACAACTAACGTCAAACATGTATTTGAACATGCATACAGAGAAGCACTCCAAATGTCTCAATCCTACATTGGAACTGAACATCTTTTGCTAGGAATTATCGAAACTAAAGATTGCAAGGCGATGCAAATTTTAGATACTCTTGGTTTTAGCGAAGACGACCTTAGAAATTCTATCAACGACATTATTGGACGCTCTCCAGTTTTAGCTGGAGGTGCAACAAGTGATAGAAAAGGTAAAAAAGACAGAGACATCTTGACTGAATATGGAACCGACCTTACAGCTAAGGCTAGAAAAAATGAACTTGACCCTGTTATAGGCCGTGCTGCTGAGATTGAGAGAGTTACTCAAATTCTTTGTCGCAGGCAAAAGAACAATCCTCTAATTTTAGGTGAACCTGGCGTTGGCAAAACTGCAATTGTCGAGGGCTTAGCACAACTAATCGTTGCTAATAGAGTTCCAGATCTATTAAGTGAAAAACGACTTATCACACTTGACGTCTCGAGCCTTGTTGCTGGTGCAAAATATAGAGGTGAGTTTGAAGACCGACTTGAGCGTGTTCTGAAAGAAGTCAAGTCGAAGAAAAATGTGTTGCTCTTTATCGACGAAATTCACACCATCATTGGTGCAGGTTCAGCTGAAGGTACCCTGGACGCTGCTTCTATTCTAAAGCCACCGCTATCGAGAGGCGAAGTGCAAATTATTGGTGCAACGACTAGTGAAGAGTATAGAAAGTACATGGAAAAAGACGCTGCTCTAGATCGTCGTTTCCAAACGGTTGTGGTAAAAGAGCCAAATGAAGATCAAGCGATTAGAGTTTTGGAAGGCTTGCGAGATAAATATGAAGCGCACCATGGTGTGCAATATAGTGATGAGGCACTTTCATCTGCCGTTAAGATGTCTGCTAGGTATATTCAAAATAAGTATTTGCCAGACAAAGCAATTGATGTCATTGATGAAGCGGGAGCTCGCATGAGAATTAGAAACATGACTGTACCTGATAACGTTAGCGACATCGACAAAAAGCTCCTTAAACTTAGAAATCAAGAGGAGGACGCGGCTCTTGATCAAAATTATGAAGCTGCCGCAAAGATCAGAGATGAAGTTGCTGAGCTGGAGAACAAGCGCGAGCGTGAAGTTGAGCAATGGCAAAAAGAGCATAAAACTAAGATTCATGAAATTGGTGAGCAAGAAGTTGCCGATGTTATCTCTATGTCTACTGGTGTTCCTGTCTCAAATTTGACAGAAGCAGAAACTGAAAAACTTCTTCGTATGGAAAGCGTTCTGCACGAGCGAGTTATTGGCCAAGATGAGGCAGTTGACGCAGTATCAAAGGCGATAAGACGCTCAAAAGCGGGATTAAAAGATCCAAAGCGGCCCGCAGGATCATTTATATTTCTCGGACCAAGTGGCGTTGGTAAGACGGAGCTCTCGAAGTCATTAGCTGAGTTTTTGTTTAATAGCGAAGATGCACTTATATCGCTTGATATGAGTGAGTACATGGAAAAACATGCTGTAAGCAGACTTGTTGGGTCTCCTCCTGGCTATGTTGGTCACGACGAGGGCGGGCAGTTGACGAAGGCTGTCAGACAAAGACCATATTCTGTAGTGCTCTTCGATGAGATTGAAAAAGCGCATCCAGACGTCTTTAACATTTTGCTACAAATTCTAGAAGAGGGCAGATTAACTGATTCAACAGGCAGAACAGTTGATTTTCGCAATACTGTTATTATTATGACGTCAAATGTTGGTGCAAGAGATATCGCGCAAACGACGACTTTGGGATTTTCAGCTCAAGGCGAAGAAGGTCTGTCAGATAAAGAGATCAAGACAAGAGTCACTTCTGAACTCAAGAAGCTCTTTAGACCAGAATTTTTAAATCGTCTCGATGAAATTATCGTCTTTAAGTCGCTTACTAAAGAGCAAATCAGATCTATCGTGTCACTCATGATTGATGACCTTAGAGAGCGTATGATTGAGCAAAACATGTCTATTGAGCTCAGCGATGATGCTATTGATTTCATCGCAGATACTGGAATGGATCCTACTAATGGTGCAAGACCTTTGCGCCGTGCCATCCAAAGGTTTATCGAAGATCCACTCTCAGAGCAAATTTTGCAAGGCAAATGGACTTCTGGAACTGTCATTTTAGTTGATGTTGACGACAAAGACAAAGAAGAACCTACACTGAAGTTCAAGAAGACTAAAGGGTCTATCCCAGCTCCAAAAAAGAGAGACTCGATAGCTCGTGAGGCAGAAATTATTCTAGAGGATTTTCACTTTGATAACACTGGATATATGGCTGACTAAGCCTTTACTATCTTAGTTCCAGATTTCGTATCCTCAATTTTGTAACCAGCCGAACTAAGTTGGTCGCGGATTTTGTCTGCGACCTCCCAATTCTTATTTGCTCTAGCTTCCTGTCTCTTTTCAATTATTAGAGATATAGCACCTTCATAAGTCTCAGGCTCAAGATCGGAAAATCCTCTACAAATGTTTAGTATTTCGTCGGGAATATCTTCATCCTCTATATTTTGAGTAGACTCAAGAGATATTCCTAGTGCACTTAGCAACTCTATGAGCAAGTCAATTGCTTTTACCGCTATGATGCAATCTTGAGGGGATAGATCAACGCCATTGAAACGAGAGTTGATAAAAGTAGTTAGCTTAGCAATTTCACCAATTGCAGCTGGGCAATTGAAATCGTCGTCCATGTGTGCGATAAAAGCGTCTCGCGTAGCATTGAGCTGTTCTTTTATTTCATTTTGATCGATATTGTCTCTTTCACTGGTCGCGTGATCAATTTGCCAACGCGTATTATCGATTGTCGTGATTATATTGTCGAGTGCCTTTGTGGCTTCTTCAAGCCTTTGAATCGAGTAATTAAGAGGGGAGCGATAATGAGATTGCAAGCACAACATTCGCAAGTACTCTGGCTTAGTTTCTTGCAAAATATCATCGAGCATTAAAAAGTTGCCAAGAGATTTGCTCATCTTTTCATTGTCAACTTTAAGCATTCCTGCATGCATCCAATAATTTGCAAAGCCGCTCTCCCAAGCACATTGTGCTTGAGCAAGTTCGTTTTCATGATGAGGAAAAACGAGATCAGAGCCTCCACCATGAATGTCAAAGGGAAGGCCTAGATATTTTTTTGACATGCACACGCACTCGGTATGCCAACCAGGACGACCGCTTCCCCAAGGGCTCTCCCACGCGGGCTCACCAGGTTTAGCACTCTTCCATAGTGCAAAATCTTGGCTATTTTGCTTTCTCTCTTCTAATCCTTGACCATCAGCCGCATAACTTCTGTGACCACTTTCAGCCTCATCGATGTCTCTGCCACTTAGTTCGCCATAATTGTTGTCGCTTTTGACATCGAAATAGACGTCGCCATCTTGCTCATAAGCATGCCCTTTGTCAATCAATGTTTGGATGATATCAATCATCTCGGGGATTTCTTGCGTAGCACGAGGACGAATTGTTGGATCGAGAACATTTGCGCCTCTCATATCAGAGATAAATTTGTCTGAATAAGTATTAGCAATCTCTTCGGCACTTTTGCCTTCTTCGTTTGCGCGATTAATAATCTTGTCGTCAACATCGGTTAGGTTTTGAACGAATTTAACCTCGTAACCTCGATATTCTAAGTACCGACGAATGGTATCGAACGATATAAATGTTCGTGCATTGCCCACGTGAATTTTGTTGTAGACAGTTGGACCACAAACATACATAGACACTTTTCCTTCTTCAATTGGGTTGAACTGCCTTTTCTTGCGTGATTTAGTGTCATAAATTTTCATCGTTGTTTAGTCCTTTTTTTCTAAAAGTGCAACAGCACTGGCTGCTATCGCTTCTTTTCTGCCCACAAAACCTAACATTTCTGTTGTTGTAGCTTTTATACCAATTCTACCAACACTTTCATCAAGTGCATCAGCGATTCTTGATTGCATTTGTGATCTAAAGGGAGACATCTTGGGCTCTTGAGCAATGATGACCGAATCGATATTGATAATTCTAAAGCCGCGTTCATCAATTAAACTTTTCACGAATTTCAAAAGTTCAATTGAGTTTGCGCCCTTAAAATTATCGTCATTATCTGGGAAGTGCTCACCGATGTCCCCCAAATTAGCAGCACCAAGAATTGCATCCATTATCGAGTGAACAAGTACGTCTGCGTCACTGTGACCATCTAGTCCATGTGTATGAGGAATCGTCACTCCACCAATTATAAGATCGCGATCAACTTTGAGTGGGTGTACGTCAAAGCCTGTACCTATTCTTAAATTAAGATTGTCCATATTCAAAAAATTAATCTAGCGATTTTGCTCGATTTCTTTCAATGCTGAAAATACAGTTGATTCAAGGATTGTAAAATCCTCAGGTTGAGTTAGCTTGATATTATCGCGCGTTCCATTGACTGCCAAAATGCGTCCGCCTAAACGCTCCACGAGTGAAGAGTCATCTGTACCGACAAAACCATCACTAAGCGAGGACCTTTGAGCTTCACTATAGATGTCTTTTTTGAATATTTGTGGAGTATAAGCCATCCAAAGACATGAGCGATCTGGAGTTCCTGAAATTATATTGTCGCTGTCAACGACTTTAATCGTGTCTATACAGGTAAAACCAACGACAGCACCATCAAGATCGTAGTTTCCCTTTAACTCAGATATCGCGTGGTCGATGATTTTAGCTGATATATGCGGTCTTGCACCATCATGAATAGCTACATACTTAAATTTGTCATCAACGGCTTCTAGACCATTGAAAGCTGACTCTTGCCTAAGAGTACCTGAATTAGCTAGCTTGATCGGCGTAGTAAAGTTGTAAGGTTTAATAGCTACATCAAAGTATTCTTCCTGACGCTCTTCAGGGCAAACGACAACGATCTCTCCAACGTCAGCAGCTTCATCATAAGAAATTATCGACCAAGTAAGCATAGGCTTGCCCGCGATATCAACTAATTGTTTGCCGCCGCTATGACCGAAGCGGTTGCCAGAGCCGCCCGCCAGAATTATTGCAGAAGTTTCCTTATCTTTTGCCATATAGTAAACAATCTCCCTTAAAAGACTTTATGTTTGTTATATTAACATTTATGATTATGAATTCATCTCAAAAAATAGACTTAGAGCTTCTCGCGCCCGCTGGTGGTTTTGAACAGCTAGATGCTGCAATCAACTTTGGTGCTGATGCGGTGTATCTTGGACTGGACAAGTTCTCCATGAGGGCAAAGGCAAAAAATTTCACTCAAGAAGAGCTATTTGAGGCAGTTCAAAGGGCACATAACAACGGTGTTTTAGTATATCTAACTTGCAATATTCAAATGCATCAAGATCAGCTCTCAACCTTAAAAGAGTATTTGGAGGTTGCTGAGAGTGCAGAGGTCGATGCTCTTATTTTGGGCGATATTGGTTCTATCTCGCTTGCAAAAAAGTACGCTCCATCTGTTGATATCCACATTTCAACACAAGCAGCTGTTGCTAATAGCGAAAGTGCTAGGGTGTTCTACGAGATGGGAGCCAAGCGAGTAGTGCTCGCAAGAGAGATGACGATGGATGAGATTAGCGAGTTCACATCTAAGATTCCTAAAGGTTTGTCAGTTGAAGCTTTTGCTCACGGTGCACAATGTATGGCACAATCCGGGAGATGTTTGATTTCAAGCTATTTGTGCGACAGGTCTGCTAATCAAGGTGAATGCACACAGCCTTGCAGATGGGGGTATAGCGTAGTTGAAGAAAAAAGACCAGACACCCCTTTTGATATCGAAGAGGCTGGCGACTTAACCTACCTTTTCAACGCGCAAGACCTTTGCATGATTGAACACCTCCGCGAACTCGAAGAAGCAGGTGTCAATTCCATCAAGATTGAAGGCAGGAACAAAAAAGCGTTCTACGTTGCTACAGTTATAAGGGCGTATAGATCTGTTCTTGATGGGGGAGATGTTGAGCTAGCAAAGGGCGAGCTTACAGCCATTTCACACAGACCATATTCGTGTGGCTTTTATTTTGGAAATCCTCGTCAATCCCTAGATTTCGATGGTTATACTCAAGAAACTCTTCACGCTGCAGATGTTTTGAGATGCGAAAAGATAGAGTCGTCTTGCTTTGAGTTGACGATTAGATGTAGGAACAAGATAGTTGTTGGCGATATTCTAGAAGCTCTTCAGCCGATGGAAAAAGTGGAGAGTATAGAGATTTTAGAAATTAGCTGGGATACGCAAAAGGGTGATTGTTTGCCTGTTGAAGAAGCTTCTCGTACTAATAATATCTACAAGATTAAATGCGACAGAGAAGTCTTGTCAAACTCATTTTTGAGAAAGCGAGAAAATCGCTCTACATCGAGAGCAAAAGTGCTATAAAAATTAAATAACTAAGGTTAATTGGAATTTAAGAAAAGGGATAGAGAAATATGAGCGAAGTAGAGATTAATAGTTCAAATTGTAATCACAAGTGCGAAGGATGTTCAGTTTCAAATTGTGGATCAAGAGGATTGCCGCCTAAGTACCAAACTAATAGTGCGACTAATATCAAGAAGCTGATTGCTGTTACTTCAGGAAAAGGCGGTGTGGGGAAGTCCTCGGTTACATCTACACTTGCATGTGCTTTGCGCAAACAAGGTTTAAGTGTGGCAATTTTTGATGCTGATATCACAGGTCCTTCAATTCCAAAAGCTTTCGGGGTCAAAGATAAGCCTGTGGCATCTAAGGATGGCTTGAATCCATGTGAGTCATCAAGTGGTATCAAGATGATGTCTCTAAATCTCTTGCTCGATGGCGACGAGATGCCTGTTGCATGGAGAGGTCCAGTTATAGGCGGGGTCATCAAGCAATTTTACGAAGATGTTATCTGGGGAGATGTGGATGTCATGTTGATTGACATGCCTCCTGGAACGAGCGACGTTTTTTTGACAATCATGCAAATGATGCCAGTTGATGGAATTGTTACAGTATCGGCTCCACAAGAACTTGTCCACATGATTGTTGGTAAAGCTGTGAACCTTGCTAAAGAGATGAACATCGAAGTCATCGGTCTTGTTGAGAATATGGCATATTTCACTTGTGACGAATGTGACAAAAAGCACTATATATTCGGAGAACCGACTGCGGAGGCAATAGCAGCTAAGTATCAAATCGGCTCCTTTGCTACACTACCGCTAGACCCTAATCTTGCTAGTTTTATTGATGCAGGAAAAGTTGAGGAGTATGAAGTGTCAGATGAGCTCGAGAAAATCGTTGAAGCAATAACTAAATAGGTTTGATAGAATAAAACACGTCTGTTATTTTGGGGCATTAGCTCAGCTGGGAGAGCGCATGGCTGGCAGCCATGAGGTCAG
>CAVFJE010000088.1:0-3684 GCA_963622845.1 Dialister sp. CAG:486 | reverse complement strand
CAGGGGATGCAATCGATGCGCTGTCTTTCATCGTTCATAAAGACAAAGCTTATGATAGAGGCAAAGTACTTTGTGAAAAATTAAAAGAGATTATTCCACGGCAGCTCTTTGAAGTGCCAATTCAAGCTGCCATCGGCGGAAGAGTTATTGCGCGTCAAACTGTCAAAGCAAGGCGCAAAGACGTGCTAGCAAAGTGTTATGGCGGCGACATTACTAGAAAACGCAAGTTGTTAGAGAAACAAAAGCAAGGCAAAAAGCGCATGAAAGCTATTGGGTCGGTTGAGGTTCCGCAAGAAGCATTCATGGCAATTCTAAAAGTTGACGACTAAAAAAGAAATAACATTTGCAAATCTAAGAGAGGGATTTGTTGCGGCAACTCCTGTCATATTAGGCTATATTGCGATCGGTCTTCCATGCGGAATATTGGCATCAACTATTTCAATGACATGGTGGCAAACGCTCTTGCTTTCTTTGTTGTTCTATTCAGGCGCTGGCCAATTCATGATTTCAAACATGTTCATAGCAGGGGCAAGTTTGCTCTCAGTAATTGCTTCAGTTTGTTTCGTCAACACACGACAAATGCTCTATTCAGCAGCTCTTATTCCTTGGTGTAGCAAAGCAAAAAAAGCGTTAATTTTTTGGTATATGGCAACTGTAACAGACGAAACTTTCGGTATAGCAATTTCAAAATATAGGGAAGGGAATTGGTCAATAGGACAATCAATCTTCCTAAATCAATTCTCACTTCTCTCATGGACTATCTCATCTGTTGTCGGCTGTTTAGTGGGACCAATCATAAATATACCAGTTGAAATAGCTGCTTTTGCAATGACATCGATCTTCATTTGCTTACTTGTCTCCTCAGTTAACAAAAAAGAATACTTTGCAGCCTCCATCGGTGCAGCCATCGGCGTAATTCTCTTCAAATTATTAGGACTCGCAGGATTCTCTATTTTTTTGGGCGCCCTGTTAGGTGTTGTCGTCGGTTATCTATTCGCTAAAAATTTAAGGCAGGAAGATCAAAGTTTATGATGAATAACGAAACATTTTGGCTACTATTTGCAACTTGTACTTTAGCGATGGTTGCATGTCGTGTTTTGCCAGCATTTGTTTTGCGAGGAAGACAACTTTCTCCAAGATTTCAACTTTGCTTAAATTTGATCGCTCCAGCTGCTTTCGGTGCACTTGTCGCAAGTGATCTCTTCAATCTCGATAAATTAAGTGCTGGAACTTGGAGTGCTTTGATGCCAATCATTGCCGCTTTAGTCGTCTTCTTGGTGGCATACAAAACAAAATCCTTGCTCATTTGCGCAATAACAGGAATTGTCTCTTATTCGATTCTTTATTATTTTGTTGCACTATAAAGTTCATCAATTGCAAGTCCAGCACAATCAGCAATATCGCAAGCCATAGATCCACGTCTGCCAAACTTTTTTGATGATAGAATTCCAGAGAGTGCATGTACCTCAACTGCAGCTGCACAGCTTTTAGCTATCCGCTCTAGGCGATCATCATTCGATAGACCATCAAAACTAGACTGTGCGACAATCCCTCCAATAATACCTGCTAGCACGTCCCCGCTGCCTGCCGTTGCAAGGGCATCTGTGCCGCACGATGGTTCGTAAAACTCGTCCGATTTCACAACGACGCTCTTAGTTCCCTTTGCAACTATCGCGGTGTTATGGGAAACGCTTTGGCCAATCCACTTTTGACAAAGCGAGGCAATTTCATCAAGCGGGCAATCGTTTAGGTTTTTGTCAATTTTGAGTGCTTTTAAGTTCTTCTCATTTTCTAAAATACTTTTAAGCTCGCCTCTATGTGGAGTCAAAGCTATTGGCGCCAATCTCTCTTTACAGAGATTGTCATCGATAAGCTCTGGCATCAATTTAATCAAATCAGCATCTATTATGAGTGGCTTTTCAATTTTAATAAGCTTCTTTAATATGTCAAGTCTGTCATCTCCGACTCCCAATCCAGGACCTGCAACGATGCAATTTGCTTTTTCAATGTCAAGGTAGGCATCATCACATAAAGGCTTGACGATGATTGAAGGCAAGGATGCTTGGCACAGACCCATGATTTCCTTTTCAACGAACAAGTTTACATACCCAGCACCTGCACGTGCAGCCGCTCGACTAGCTAGCATCGCAGCTCCAGGATATTCAACGCTGCCTGCAACAATCGCAATTCTACCTCTAGTGTATTTGTGAACATTTGATGCCATCTTTGGCAAAAACTTGCTAAATTTAGAATTGAAGTCGATCATTTGGTTTTTCTCGCTTCCTTTGATATTAAAACATCTAGTTTTGCATACTTCTATTATACGAAAAAACGTCTTTACACTCGCACTTTTATTGATGCCTGTCATCTTTTTCAAACTTGGATGGTATGTATAGCAACTCGTTCACCGAATTTTTACATCTCTTTTATAAATACCGCTTTTATAATTGAGTTACGTTTTGAATGTATGCATATGTTATAAAGCACAGCATTAATTTCTAACTAAATTGAAAAGTAAAGACATCAAAATCGAGGAGAGAGAGAAGATATGGCAGGCGAACACATTAAACAGACAGATCCAGAAATTTTTGAAGCACTAAACAAAGAGCTTTCCAGACAAAGAAATTCTATCGAGTTAATTGCATCAGAGAATTTCACTTCTCTAGCTGTCATGGAAGCAGTCGGCAGCGTTAACACTAACAAGTATGCTGAAGGCTACCCTGGCAAGCGTTATTATGGCGGTTGCGAGTGTGTTGACATTGCTGAAGAACTTGCACGCAAGCGTGCTTGTGAGCTCTTTGGTGCAAACTTTGCAAATGTGCAGCCACACTCGGGTGCAAATGCTAACCTTGCTGCATATTTCGCACTCATCAAGCCTGGCGACAAAGTACTAGGCATGAGTCTCGATCACGGTGGGCATCTAACACATGGTAGTCCTGTTAATTTCTCTGGCAAACTCTATGACTTTCATGCTTATGGTGTCAGTCCTGAAAACGAGACAATCGACTACGACGCATTGGAGGCTCAAGCAAAAGAGGTTCGCCCTGCGCTAATCGTTGCCGGTGCGTCTGCGTATCCAAGAAAGATTGATTTCGAGCGTATCTCTGAGATCGCGAAGGAAGTTGGTGCTAAGTTGATGGTCGACATGGCACACATCGCTGGCCTAGTTGCAACAGGTTTCCATCAAAGCCCAGTTCCTTATGCCGACATCGTTACTTCAACGACACACAAAACTCTTCGCGGACCTCGCGGTGGCATTTGTCTATGCAATGATGAAGAGTTGTACAAGAAGTTGAACAGTGCAGTATTCCCAGGTTGTCAAGGTGGTCCACTAATGCACGTTATAGCAGGTAAAGCTGTTGCTTTGCATGAGGCGCTGCAACCAGCCTTCCACGAATACATCGAGCATGTCGTGGAGAATTCTAAGAAAATGGCCCAGGGCGTTCAAGAGGGCGGCTTGCGTCTAGTCAGTGGCGGCACAGACAATCACATGTCTCTAGTTGACTTGACTCCGGCAGATGTTACAGGCAAAGACGCTGAACACATTCTTGAGAGAGTTGGCTTGACTGTCAATAAAAACACTATTCCTAACGAGACTCGCAGCCCATTTGTAACAAGCGGTATTCGCATTGGTTCAGCTGCAAGCACAACTAAGGGGCTTACTGCTGACGAGTTCTATGAGGT
>CAVFJE010000087.1:0-3544 GCA_963622845.1 Dialister sp. CAG:486 | reverse complement strand
ACACCATCACGCAAGATACAGTCGTTTATGCAAAGTGGGATCCTGTTGCTTATTATACGGTGCAGTTTAAGAGATGTGACGTAGATGATTGCTTTAGCAAAACACCTTCTTTTTCTTATAATTTAGGAACCGAGCGTGTGAGAAAGGGTTCAACGATTTCTTCCAGCAATTTCAATAATATTAATCAATACGTCGGAAGACAGAGTGATAGTTCCCCAATATATTACCGTGGCGTTTTCTATGATGAGAAATGCACACAAAGATTTAATCAAGGTACACCTATTACGAGTGATATGACACTTTACAGACTTTGGGATACAAAATGGATTTAGTTCTATTTATCTAATAGGCTTAACGACTCTCTCTTTTGCAAGTTTGTGAAAGAGAGAGTTTTTTTGTGCGTAAAGATTCTTATTCGCTAATCGCAACAGTAGGCTAGCAATTTTTTAGCAAGCTCTCGCCAGCTTAAATGCTTAACAGAACTTGGGTTGCCTATCATGTCGTTTGCATCGATTAGAGCTTGGCCAAGTCTTGCTTCAAATGCTGGAAGCGACTTGGCGCAAGGTTTATCAATTGTGTCCATCTTTGGTGCATCAACGAAAATAATAGGAGCGTTAGGTGCGTTTTTTGTATACCACTCTCTCACCCCAGGAAGAGCAGTCATCACACAAACACAACCGCATGCGCACGCCTCAAGACTCACCAAGGGTAGACCCTCAAAGAAGGAGGGCAGAACAAAGATGTGGCTCCTTTGATAACCTTTCACTAAGCCATCTAAACTTAAAACCCCAGTGAAATCAATGTTATTTGAGGTACTTTGAGCACAACTTAAAATTTCTTCATATTCACCCTCATCGCTATGACCGCCCACTATAGTAAGAGTGGCACTGTTGAGTCGACCTTCAAACTCTTTGAAAGATCTAATAAGTGACTCGACCCCTTTAGCTTTGCATACCTTGCCAACAAAAAGTACAGAGTTTTTCTCTCTTTTAATTGAAGGATTGTCTTTGAATACACTACTGTTGTATCCGCTTCCAAGGACGTTAATTTTGCCTCTATCAACACCATAATTCTCAACAATCTCTACAACTTGCTCATCGTGAAGTGCAAACACTCTATCTAACGAAGATATTTGCTGTCTAATAAAATCTCTTTTCAGATTATGATTTTTCATCTGTCTAATGTCTGTGCCATGACAGATTGCTACGACTTTAGTTTTAGGTGAGATTTCTTTTGCAACGCAGTTTGCAATAGAGGTCGCCAAATATAAGTGGTGACAGATGAAAAGGTCTGGCTTGAAGTCGCGAATTGCACGCGTGATAGTTTTTCTGTATGCGTCCTTGAATTGTGCAGTCATGCTCGGACTTAGATCGCAATATCTAGTTGCCTCATAAGGCATAATGTCGCTCATCCCACAAATTGGAAAAGGTAAAGTGTCGCTCTTAAACTCAATTGTATATTGCCTGCTAGGCCTTACAATATCTACGACCTCATCATTTGGCATTTTGCCATAGACTATTGCTTGTTCGACATCAAGTTGACTTAGCGCCTTCATAACTTCAACAAGGTAGATTCCACTACCTGTTGAAGTCGGCTTTTGAGCTGTCAAAGACAGAACTCGCATGTTTTATTTATTTAATTAAGACCCTGAAATCCAAGTAGTCACAATTGGTATGTAACCGCTTACGATAACTGCAAAGACGCAAATAGGAATTATATAAGAGACATAAAACTTCATCGCTTTGCCTTTAGGGAACTTAATGCCTTCACCTGCGTCGACTTCTTTGATGAAGTTATCCCAGCCCCAACCTGATTTTCTAGTACAGAAAAGCAAGATAAATAGAGAGCCTAAAGGCAAAATGTTATTAGAGATGATAAAGTCCTCAATTGATTGAATGTCTCCAATTCCAGGAATTGTTACGTCTGATAACACATTGAATCCAAGAACGCAAGGAATTGAGAGGACTGCTAGCAAAGAGCAATTTATAATACAAGACTTGCTTCTTGACATTCCCCAATGATCCATTGAAAACGCGATGATTCCTTCGAATACGGCAATTACTGTTGATAGAGCAGCAAATGACATGAAGAGGAAAAATAGCGCTCCCCAGACGTTGCCAAAAGGCATTTGAGCAAAGACAGCTGGCAGTGTTATGAAAACTAGACCAGGTCCAGACCCTGCCTCAATTCCAAATGAGAAGCAAGCAGGGAAGATGATTAGTCCAGCCATCAAAGCTACTCCTGTATCGAGTGCTGTAATTCTTAAAGCTTCACCAGGTAGTGCATGTGTCTTTTTAATGTAAGAGCCGAAGATAAGCATTGAGCCCATGCCAATTGATAGCGTAAAGAATGCTTGACCCATAGCAGCAAAGCATACCGTCAAGAAATGATTGAAGCCATGATCGAAGATTTTGCTAAAGTCTGGCATCAAATAAAACTCAAGACCAGCGCTAGAATTAGGCAACATAATTGAGTTGATGCAAAGTAAGAACATTATTGCGAAAAGTGCGATCATCATCCACTTTGTAATCTTCTCTACTCCATTTTCAAGACCGAGCTTGCAAACAGCAAAGCCGATTGCTGTTGCGATCAACATGAAAGCTCCCATCTCAATTGGATTAGCGAGCAGATCAGAGAAAATCGTACTTATAGCTTCAGCATCCTGTCCTGTAAATTCACCACTTGCACATTTGAAGATGTAGTTGATAAACCATCCAGTGACGGTAGTGTAGAACATCATCAAGCAATAATTGCCAGCTATGCAAACCCACTTAAAGCGATGCCACTTTGTGCCTGGCTTCTCTAAAATATCGAAGCATCGACCTGTAGCTGCTCCTGCACCGCGACCAACAGCAAATTCCATCGCCATAATAGGCATAGCAAAAATGAGAAGGAAGATGATATACAAAACAATGAAGGCTGCCCCGCCATATTCTCCTGTAATATATGGGAACCTCCAAACATTGCCAAGACCGATAGCGCAACCAGCACTGACAAGAATAAAGCCGAGTCTCGTACCGAAGTTCTCTCTCTTATTTTCTTCCATTGTTCTACTCTTCTTCCTTAATAAGTAAAGCTTCTAAAAATGCTGTAAAGAGAATATCACAAAGTAGTGTATTTTGATATATCAACAATGTTAAATGTGGTTAGTTATCGCATATTTGGTAAAATACAATTCGTTCAAACAATTGGTGAATAGCTATTAGTTAGGATATTGCACACATGAATAACAAAAATCTAGGAACTCTCGAGATTGCAAATGGGGTGCTTGCTGATATCGTAGGATACGCTGCACTTGAGTGTTATGGCATAGTGGGCGTTGCTAATGCAAACGCTGTTGATACTTTCATGAGGGTTTTGCCTATATCACGCATAAGAAGAGGCATCAACATTAATTCAAAAGGCGACAAAGTTTTGATCGACATCTATGTTGTCGTTGAATATGGCACGAACATCACCACTGTGTCAGAGAATTTGCGCGAGCGAATTTTATTCGTCATGAAAGAATATGCTGGAATCGACGATGCTGAAGTAAACATTTTTG
>CAVFJE010000086.1:0-7737 GCA_963622845.1 Dialister sp. CAG:486 | reverse complement strand
GGTGGATTTAGTGGCGGTGATGAACCTGGAGGGTCAGCCAAGCTTATTGCTTCTTACATGCGAAACAGCGTCATAAGCGAATCTATTATGAATCTCATCAAGTCAAGAGATGGTCTAGTTTTGGGTATTTGTAATGGTTTTCAAGCTTTAATGAAGCTTGGTCTTCTTCAATATGGTGAGATCAAAGATTTGAGTAGTGATGATGCGACGCTATCAAGAAACAAAATAGGGTTGCACCAATCTGGAATTGTTGGTACAAGAATTTGTTCAAAGCTCACACCTTGGTTTAACAACTTCGAGCTTGGAGATATTTTCCATATACCAATCTCTCATGGCGAAGGAAGATTTACTTGCTCTAAAACTACTCTAAAAGAGTTGAAAGAAAAGGGACAAGTGTGTGCTCAATATTGCGACTGGGATGGTGCTACACTTGGTTCAACTCCTATAAATCCCAATGGTTCTGTTGCTAATATCGAAGCGATTTGCTCACCAGATGGTAGGGTTTTAGGAAAAATGGGGCATAGTGAGCGTCGGGGAGCGCATCTTTATAAGAATGTCCCTGGCAATCATAATCAAGAAATTTTTGAAGCTGGTATTAACTACTTTAAGATTTAATAAGGAAGTAAAGCTTATGAGTCCAACACATGACAAGTATATATCTCCATTTTCATCTCGATATGCATCGCCCGATATGCAATACATCTTCAGCGAAGACAAGAAGTTTAAGACTTGGAGGCGTCTTTGGATCGCACTTGCTAAAGCTGAAAAGAGTTGCGGTCTTGATATAACAGATGCTCAGATAAAAGAACTAGAAAGCAATGCTGATAATATCAACTATGATGTTGCCATTGAGCGCGAAAAGCAAGTCCGCCACGACGTTATGGCACATGTATATGCTTATGGAAAGCAATGTCCCAATGCAGCCGGTATAATTCATCTAGGAGCTACAAGTTGCTACGTCGGCGACAATACCGATATTCTCGTTATGAAAGAAGCTCTTGAGCTCGTCAAATGTAAACTTGTAACTGTGATTTCAAACCTTACTACATTCGCTGATGAATACAAATCGCTACCAACTTTAGGATACACACACTTGCAAAGTGCACAGCTAACTACTGTTGGCAAACGTGCTACCCTTTGGATATATGATCTATATTTAGACTATCTTGCGCTCGATCGTGCTATTTCAGATCTCTCACTTTTAGGCGTCAAAGGAACTACAGGTACACAAGCAAGTTTTATGGAGCTGTTCGGTGGTGACGAGAAAAAAGTTAAAGACGTGGAAGATTTTGTAGCTAGGGAAGTAGGGTTGCAAAAATGTGTTCCAATTTCTGGTCAGACTTATTCTAGAAAAGTAGATTTTAATATACTTTCTACGCTTTGTGGTATTGCACAATCTTTGTCAAAGATGGCTACAGACATTCGCCTTCTCTCTTCATTTAAGGAGATTGAAGAGCCTTTTGAAGCAAAACAAATCGGCTCGTCAGCTATGCCTTATAAAAGAAATCCTATGAGGTCAGAGCGAATTTGCGCTCTTGCGAGATACATAATCTCTGATTTGGCAAATCCTGCAATTACTGCATCAACTCAAATGTTTGAGAGAACACTTGACGATAGCGCTAACAAGCGTATTTCTATGGCTGAGGGCTTTTTGGCATGTGATGGAATCCTAAATATCGCAATGAATGTAAGCGATGGACTTGTTGTGTATCCTAAAGTTATTGAGGCAAGAGTTATGGCAGAGTTGCCTTTTATGGCAAGTGAAAACATTTTGATGAAGGCAGTTAAAAAAGGTGGGGACAGGCAAGTTCTTCATGAAATTATTCGCGAGCACGCGCTAAATTCAGCTTATGTAGTTAAAAATGAAGGGGGGAAAAACGATCTCATAGAACGCATAGAGGCAGATTCACGCTTTAATCTATCTATAGAAGAAATTGAAGAGTGTTTGGACCCTAGTGACTTTATCGGACGCTGCCCATCTCAAGTAAGTGAATTTTTGAGTGATTATATAGAGCCAATTTTGAATGATAATAAAGATAACAAAGCTTTCGGAGTTGAGTTAACTGTATAATTCTTTGTTCAAGTTATGGATGAGAAACAAGAAATATTCGAAGAGACAATTTCTTCTGTAATTAATGAAGTTTCGCAGAAGCACTACATGTCTGCCAGAAACATTATTCTAGAGAATAATGAGGCAGATATAGCTGATATTCTTGAAGAAGTTGGTGACGAGCTAGGTATTGAAAAGACAATCGCTCTTTTTCGCATGCTACCAAAAAATGTATCAGTTGAGGTCTTTTCCTATCTTGATACGGATGAGCAACTACACATTATCCAAGCTATAAATGATAAAGAAATTCGCTATATTTTAGATGAACTCGACTTCGACGATAAAATTGACGTTCTAGAAGAGCTTCCTGCAAATATTGTTGACAAAATTTTAGAGAAGACGCCGCGAGAAGAAAGGCGTCTAATAAACACGTTTTTGAATTATCCAGATAATTGCGCGGGCACGCTCATGACTCCTGAGTATATTTCGCTCAAAGAAGAGATGACTGTCAAAGATGCGCTCATGCATATTAAACGAGTTGGCATCGATTCAGAGACGATATATACTTGCTACGTCAAAAGTCAAGGCAGAAAGCTCTCTGGCATAGTGTCGCTCAGATCTCTTGTAATAAGCGACGGTGATACTCCAATAACAGATCTCATGACTAAAGATCCAGTTAAAGTTGGAGTCTATGACGATCAAGAGCAAGTTGCCGAAACTTTTAAGAGATATGGATTTTTAGCAATTCCAGTTGTTGACACTGAAGAGCGCATTGTTGGCATAATTACGTTCGATGATATCTTAGACGTTATCGAAGATGAAGCTACAGAAGACATCGAGAGAATGGCTGGTGTCATGTCTGGCGACACAGCAGGAGCAGAATATCTTGATATCCCGGTTATTAAGCATGTTAAAAATAGACTTCCATGGCTTTTGTTTTTATCTGTCTCATCCATGATTACAGGTGCGATAATCTCGCAATTTGAAATAGTACTCTCTCAAGTTATAGTTCTCGTTAGCTATCTTCCTCTTTTAATGAGTAGTGGAGGAAATTCAGGCTCTCAAGCTGCCACTCTTGTTATTCGTGGACTTGCAATTGGAGATATAGCACTAAAAGATGCGCTAAAGGTAGCGCTAAAAGAAATGGGCGTTTCATTGATCGTTGGCGTAGTGCTTTCAATTTTCAATTTTTGCAAAGTGGTTCTAATTGATGGAGAGCCAATAATGATAGGGCTCACTGTAAGTTGCTCTGTCATCATAATTGTATTTGTTGCAAAGTTGATCGGCGGTCTGTTACCGATGTTTGCAAAAAGAGTTGGCATTGATCCAGCGTTGATGGCGAGCCCTCTTATATCTTCACTTTCAGACATGATTTCAGTGTTGACATTTTTGGGACTTGCTTGTTTATTTTTAGGTATTACTCTTTAGGTGTTGAGCGACTAGCGAGCTAAGTGACAAAGCTACAATTATCTTAACTAGATCAATTAGTACAAAAGGTGCAACACTAACAGAAATTGCAACAGACAAGCTAACTCCTCCTACAACCATATATTGTAAAGTGCCAAAAGAGTAAGCTATAAAACTCATCAAAATACCCAAGAGCAGCAAGACAGATATTCTCATTTTTGTCGGCAGTGTGTCTTTGGCTTTATTAATTGCAATTGTTATAAATGGCAAAGAAAGTGCATATCCCCAAAGAAAACCGCCTGAGGGCCCAATTAGAACTCCGATTCCGCCTCTCATAGAAGCAAAGATAGGCACTCCAATTGCGCCTAAAATCATATATGTCCAAATAGCAAGTGATGCTTCTTTTGGCGTTGCACTATATGCGATAAAAGTTATTGCAAGTGTTTGAAGCGTAAATGGGATAGGTCCGAGTGGCACGCTTACGAGCGAGCAAACAGAGAGCAACACCAAATAAATTGCAGGAGCAATTGTAGTGTACAATTGCGATTTAGCTTCTTCTTTTGTTTTTGTGATCATTAGAACAACACCTTTATAGCTTAACTTTGATATCTCTTTAATTTGTGATTAGTTTAATATATATGTATGGAAAAGTTTGTGAAAAAGATATTAATTTTTTCAAGCATGGAGCGAGCCAACGCTTATGCCGAACGACTTGCAAGAGATGGTGCCGGTTTTGGTATCAAGTGTACAACTTCAACTAATTATCTCAAAGATTTGCTTGTAACAAGTGGTTTGAACGTTCAAATTATTGATGAAACCACAAGGCTTGCAATTATAATATCAATCATCAATAATCTTCCAACATCTCTTGCTAAATCGTACTTTTTAGAAGATTCAGCAGTTGAACTTTTGTGTCAATACGTAAAAAACGCAGCGGGCGTTCAATGTAGTGAAGTAATAAGGATGGAAAATGTAGCGAATATGAAGGACTCTGAAAAGCTCTCATCTATCGCTTTTATTCTCGCTTCTCATTACTTTTCAGCTATAGAGGCAATTAATCTTGTAGAGCTCGGAACTCTTGCAAGTCTTTTGCAAACAAAAGAATTTAAAACTCAAGATGAGATTTATATAATGGACAACATTGAGTTGCAACCATCTGTTCTAGATTACTACAAATATCTTGGTGCAAAAGGCATTTCCATCACTAATCCATCTTTTTATGACTACGATGTAGCTTATTCAAATAAGCAAATTGAAGTTGATGTATTAACAGGCTCAAGGGCCAGAACAGAGGCGCTTAGTCGTGCAATTAATGACAATCTCGGCAAGAACATAATAGTGTCTTGCGCAGATCCAGATTCAACATATGAAGAATTAAAAGCATTGCTAAGTGATCGAGAAGATATATTGGTGAGATTAAAAACTACTATCAATCTATCTGATACTTTTTTTGGGCAACAACTTATAAATGCATATACCATATCTTCTGAAAAGGGGTTCTCGATGACCTCTTTGAGTGATTTCGCTCACAATCCTTATTCCAATATGCGAAAGTTTCAAATTTGCGAATACGACAAACGCCTTCGAGGCAATACATTTTCAGGAGGGCACGAAGAGATTGACCAATTAATGCAAGTCTCTGACAGTGCTTACAAATTTTTATCTCTCTATTCTGGAAGTGGGACAAATATAGATGAAGTCTTAAGAGAAATTGCTAACATTGCCTACAGTTGCGAAAAGTTTTCTGAGCCAACGCGTGCTGTTGAAAGTGCGTCTATTATGGCGATTAGAAGTTTGCATAAAATGCTATTTAACCTAGGTTTTCAAGACATTCTTAATCCTAAGCTTTTCTCTTGGCTTACATTTGGACATGAGAAGTCATTTGGAGGTGAGAAACCTTCTACTAAAATTACGCTAGTCAAGGGTTCTGCGCTTAAAAAAGAGGCTCCAAGTTCCTACGATGCAGTTATATCTCTAGATATTTCCTCAGCAGCATTGAGTGCACAATCAAATAATGACAGTCTAGATATTCTCTTAGAAAAAGCTGGTGTGTCTAAATTACATACTAAAATCGATGAAGCGAGACTTGATTTCGCTGCAATTGGTGAGATCTCATGTGATAAATCAATCATGTTTTTGCCGCTTAGAAGTGACTCGTTCGATGAGGTATTTACATCATTTCCTGCACAAGAGAAATTTTCTATTACGAGTGACAAATTAGATGAAATTGTCGAAACTTTGCAAGGACAAGGGGTAAAGGTCAAGGTTTTTGGTGAAGAAAATCTCGTCTATACTTGCGCTCATATGGAAAAGATTAGCGACCAATGTGAAAATCGAACCTTTACAATTTGGGAAAATGACTTAAATCACAAATGTGATTTTTCTAAGTTTTTGAAGTTTGAAAATGTTAGAGGCGCAAGAATGCCAATACTCAGTCCTTCTCAAATTGAATCTTATATCTCTTGCCCATTCAAATGGTTTTATGAAAGGCAAATTTCTGCACAAAGTCTTGATTATGAGTTTAACTCTATCATTCGTGGAAATATAGTACATGAATCGTATAGGCGCTTTTATGAAGAACTTAAAGGTATGGATGTTAGACGTCTTGATAAAGGCGACGATACTAAATACAACGAACTATTTACTCAAATTTTTTGCTCTGTATTTGATGAAGCTATGCAAAATGGAATTTCAGAAGCAGGTAAGGAACATATTAATGTATTTCTTGAGAGTCAAGAGCGCAATAGACTTTACTATGAGGTGACTAAATCGCTCAATCTTCATGCACTCTTTCCAAAAGATTATTATGTAGGGGAGTGCGAATTTGAGATTCTAGAGAAGGGGACATACGCTTTTGCTGGTGCAATTATAAATGGCAGAATCGATCGCATTGATTACAATGACATAGACAATTCATTTCTCGTAATTGATTACAAAGCAAAAGTCAAAAATATGAAGTCAGGCTACTTTTCATATGGAGAAGATGGAGAACTTAAGTGCGAAGTGCTTCCGTCGAATATTCAAACGATTATTTATGCTTCGATTTTTCAACAAATATCAAAGCGAACCAATAAAGCTGCTCTCTATGCCGCCTACACTCCAAATTCTAACAATAGCAAACGATTCCTAAATGGTATTGTTGACCCTTCAATCGCAAGTCAATTTGCAAATACACTTAACAGCGATACTTTTGACTTAATCAGATTTAAGGAAGAGGGCGAGAGGTACGATTATTCAATAATTCACAAAGAGGCGCTTGTGCCTTTCAGAATTCAAGAAGTTATGGAAGCGACTGAAGATGCGATTGCCCCTTATATTGAGCGAATAGTTGCTGGTGACATATCACCGGTGTCTTCTGAGAGATCGAATTGCCTTTTCTGTTCAGTGAGCGGTTGTCAATCTAGAAAGTAGAGATTATAGATAAATGCCTGCTAGCGTCAATCAACAAAAATGCATAGACACTATTGACAAGCCAATTATCATATCAGCTGGTGCTGGTAGTGGCAAAACGTTCACGCTCACAGAGAGAATTGTCTCTAGTCTAATGCCTGATGAAAATGGAAAAAGAAAGATTGATAGTATCACTTCTGTTGTTGCAATCACATTCACTCATAAAGCAGCCGAGGAGTTAAAAAGTAGAATTCGTCACAGACTAAACGAGTGCGGTTTATTTGAAGATGCTCTTTTAGTCGATGACGCTTATATCTCAACAATTCATGGCTTTGCAGCAAGAATTTTGAAAGAAAATGCGCTCCAATTTTGCATCTCTCCTAAAATTGAACTAATAGATGAAAGTGCAGAGGCGCAATACTTAAGAGAAGCTTTTAAGCTTGCTCTAAGTGGTGCTAGTCAAGGAATCGTTGACAGAGAAAAGACTAACGAGATTCTCTCGATTTATTCGGAGTGTTTAGAAGGTCAAGATATCGAAGAGATTGATATTGCAGATTTTATTGATAAAGTTTTAGATGCCTCAAAAAACTCTGAGGCACAAGATCTTGAAGATCAAAATACAGACAAAAGCGAGATCGAAGCAGAAGTTACAATCGACGTTTATCATCAAGATAAGAAAATAGATGAATATGTTGAAAATGAAGCCAAATTAATGGCGAAGAAAATCTTTTCTATTTTTAAGTCTCTAGGGGTAGGTCAAGAACACAAAAACTTTGATGACTTTTTGCAATCTTTTGAAAATGAAGAAGGGATGCTTGACATTGAAGATCTTTTTAAAATGAGTTTAACGCTGCTCAATAAATGTTCAACTTTGCCACAAGGTACTAGTG
>CAVFJE010000085.1:0-2432 GCA_963622845.1 Dialister sp. CAG:486 | reverse complement strand
GGTCGGTTATTTGTGCACCTATGCGCCTCTTGAAATTGTTGATGCTGCTGGAGCAGTTTCAGTTGGGCTGTGCGGAACTACTAATGAAACTGTAGGAATTGCTGAGACTGTGCTACCCACAAATCTATGTCCTCTAATTAAATCAACTTTTGGTTTTGCGATGTCAGACAAATGTCCATATACTTATTTTTCTGACATCATTGTTGGAGAGACGACTTGTGATGGCAAGAAAAAGATGTATGAGTTGCTTCAAGATTACAAGGAAGTCTATGTACTTCGTTTGCCTCATGACAGATCTAGAAGCTGGGCTAGGGATGCTTGGTATGAAGAGATTGTGCTTTTCAAGGAATTTCTAGAAAATTATTATGATACGCAAATCACTGATGAGGGTCTAAGAGAGGCAACGAGGGAGAGAAATCGTCTTAGACAAGCGTTGCTTGATCTCTACAATATGCAAACTGTTGGAAATAGTGCCTTTGAGTCTGTTGAGCTTATGAGTGCGCTTGCAGCTGGTAAGTTCTCTTATGATAAACAAGAATTTATTCGCAGCCTTGAAGACCTTGTTGAAAAGAAGAAGGCAGAAGTTGAAAAATCTGGTGAGTTGAACTCAGGCAAGAAAAGAATTCTCTTAACGGGTTGTCCTTCTGGTGGTGTCATAAACAAGATAGGTAAGGTCATCGATGAAAATGGGGGAGTAGTTGTCTGTTTAGATGATTGTACAGGCGAGAGAACTAATTCAACGATGGTTGATCCAGATGCTCCTAATATCCTAAGAGCACTATCTGATAAATATATTGAGATCAATTGTTCTGTTATGACACCAAATGATGGAAGAATGAAAAATACTCTTGACATGGTCGAGAAGTATAAGGCAGACGGTGTTATAGATTTTGTTTTGCAATGTTGCCATACATTTAACGTTGAGGCTGTCAAGATGCAACAAGTCATGGAGGATGCCGGTGTGCCATATCTCAAGATTGAAACCGATTATTCTGCATCAGATTCTGGACAATTAGAAACAAGAATTGCTGCCTTTATAGAAACTATATAGCCCTTTTAGGCTCGCTACAATAAACTTTTTAGACTACACAATCTATATTAGACAGCCCTATATCATCTATATGATTTATTTCGCGAAAGAGTGTATATTGCTCTAACGTCGGTGTTTTTCTATCTATAAGATGCAAAAATTATAGATATCGAAATATCTAGACATCTATAGAGATAGAAAGGCTGACAGATGATGAAGAGAGTTGTGTCAAATGTGTTAATGATAGTGTTGTCGCTCTTATTAATTGCCTCGCTAATTTTTACTGGGATGCAGGCGGGTCACGCTCTAGAAGCGACGCAAACATCTCAACAATCGGCTCAAAGTTCACCTCCACAAGGTGACGATAATAGACAGAGTCAAAATTCTTCACAGCCGGATACTACGTCATCGAATGAACAAAACAAACAAGATACGACCTCATCTCAAGAACCTCCAGCTAAGCCTGATGGAGATACCTCAAGTGCTGGATCAGATGCTCCAAGTTCGAATGAGCAGCCTCCCGAAAAACCGAATAGTGAGAGTTCAAATTCTTCCAACGATGAATCAAATGCACCTTCAGAGCCTCCATCAATGAGCGAGAGCAACAATCAGCAAGTCTCTATTCAATCGTCTCTAACAGATATAGCACCGATCTACTATGTGGCATTTTGTATAGAAGGAATCCTTTTGGGAATAGTCCTATCTTTGCTTTTTGCAACAAAATTCAACAAAATTACACTTGCTCAATTGTTTAAGAACAGGAGCAATATTGCGATAGTAGTATTAAGCGCTCTTTTGTCTTGTAGCCTCTCTGTATTTGGAGGGGGAATTGCTGTTGAGCAAATTTACGCAAAAGAAAATCCTTCTCAACAAAATCAAAATGGGGCACCGCAAGCAGGACAAAGCCAAAGTGTATCTTATAGTGCTGCAAAAGAACTCTCAGACGGTGAATTGCTTCAAGGCGAGACTATTAGCTCTTCAAACAGTGATGAAAATACAATTCTTGCAAGCGGTGATATAAGTGCAAGCATGGACGGAACAACGATTGAAAAAACGGGCGATTCAGATGGTGGTGATTCCACTAGCTTTTATGGGAATAACTCTGGAATTTTAGCTAAGGACGGCGCAAATCTAGAGATTAAGAATGCTACTGTTACAACTGATGCTACTGGCGCTAACGGTGTTTTTTCTTATGGTGGCAGTGCAACGACTAATAATTCTTCAAGTGATGGTACAACAGTCAATATCTCGAATAGCAAAATTACCACTTCAAAAGACAACTCTGGTGGGATTATGACTACGGGTGGTGGCATTATGAACGCGAGCAATTTGTCTATTCTGACTTCAGGCACATCAAGCGCTGCGATTAGAACTGATCGAGGTGGTGGAGTTGTTAAGGTAG
>CAVFJE010000084.1:0-2184 GCA_963622845.1 Dialister sp. CAG:486 | reverse complement strand
CTCTTCTTCACTTGCTGTAAAGAATTGCTCATCGTCCTCATAAACGCCAACATACCCAGGCACAGTTTCAAGTTGAGTTGTGCCTTCGTCATAATAGTAAGGATCAGAATTTTGCAAAGCTATGTCTTCTGCGTTGGTAACATCGAGACCACTTAAGTCGCCCTCATCGATAATAGCAGTTTGATCGCTTGCTACCCCGCGTGAAAGATCAGATATGCATCTGCTATAGTCAACTGCTGCCGAATCGCTCAAATTGAACGTTCCGTCCAGCGTTGCAGCCTTGAAGCAATCTACAGCTTCCTTAGGTTGACCATTTGCCGCATAAGCTTGCCCCATTGAAGCATTGAGCTTGTTTCGGGTTGATTGTTTCATTTCAAAGTCGAATGCTGACAGATATGATTGAATAGCATCTTGGGGACGATTTAGACTCATGAAACAGACGCCAAGATTGAGCAAAGACTTCGCTGGGTCAGGATTACTCTCATCAAGAGCTGCTTCTCTAAAACACTTGCCAGCATTAGCACTTTCGCCCAATTTTAACTCTACGTTGCCAAGGGCCATAAAAGCTTTATATTTGCTTTCATAATAAGGGTCAGCAATAGCTGCGCTAAATTGAATTTTCGCCTCGTCAAAGTCTTTTAGTGCTGCATATGCTTTTCCTAAATTAGTATGAAGCGCACCACCTTCAGCATAATCAACGTCAGCTTCCGCCTGCGTATACGCTTTAATTGCTTGCTCGGGATTATCAAGTCTCATCAAACAATTACCGATATTGTGATAGATCTTCCCATATTCCCCAATGAGAAGGGGCTGAGACTCGTCTTTCAAACATTCGGTATATTTCTTTAAAGCTCCGCTGTAGTCTTTAGCTTTATAAAGACCCTCAGCTCTGCTAAAAGTTGTGTTGTTCACTTCTCGTTACTACCTTTTGACTAGTCGGCATTCTCGATTTCTATACTAATAATATCATCTCCTGCCCTAAGTTCGCTAATAACGTCAAGTCCTTCGACGGTTAGCCCAAAAACAGTGTAGTCGCTATCGAGCCCATGTTGCGGACCCAAGCATAGATAGAATTGAGATCCTGCACTATCCGGATGCATGCTTCTCGCCATAGCAAGTGCTCCGTCTTCATGCTTGTTGTTAGGGTTCGTTGTGTACTCTTGCTTGATGTTATATCCTGGACCGCCCGTGCCAAAAGGTCCTTGTCCACTTGCAACTTCCTCTGCGCTCTTGCCTTTTGTATGTGGACAGCCACCTTGAATAACGAAACCTGGAACGTAACGGTGATATTTTAGTCCGTCGTAAAAACCAGACTTTGCCAATTCTACAAAGTTTCCGACATGGATTGGAGCGTCATTGCCTGCAAGTTCTACAACGATATCTCCCTTGTTAGTCTTAATGATAGCAACTTCATTGCCATTAGGTTGATACTCCGGTGTATAAGTATTCTCACTCATTCAATAATTCTCCTTATATCTATCTATCTAAAAGCTTACCTATTTCACACATTTGGTGCCCCCGACAGGAGTCGAACCTGCGACACCCTGCTCCGGAGGCAGGTGCTCTATCCACTGAGCTACGAGGGCAAAGTCCTCATGTAGTATTCTCGGATAAAACCTCTAGCTATTTTGAACTTCCTCGATGTGTTTGACTACATCTCCGATGGTGGCAAGATCAGTCGGATTGCCGAAATCTATCTCTAACTCGTCTTCAAGATTGCAGATCAACTCTGCTAAGTCAATCGAATCAAGATCTAGATCTTTTAGAGTCGCTTCCTCAGTGACCTTGTCTTCATCAATACCTGCACAATCAGACAAAATTTTCTTTATAGTATCAAGTGTAGTCATACTTCTCCCATTGAATCTTCTTCTAATTCGAAACGTTTAAACACAAATATCTAGTTTAGTGCATAAACAGGTGGTTGACAAGGATTAGATCCAGTTTCCCACTCGCTGTCATATCCATAAAAGTCACAGTGCATGCACCTTCCGCACTCTTTCATGCCGCTCTCTGGTGTGAGATCAATCTCGATGTGCTCAAAATCATGCTTTCTCTCTTCTGCATCACGCTCGAGAACATTTTGACGTGGCACAAAGCAATGTCTTGACTTAGTCCAAAACTCATGCGGAGCCACCTCAGCATCAAAATCATTTGTACCTCCGAGGTAGTGATCAATATTGAAAG
>CAVFJE010000083.1:0-7344 GCA_963622845.1 Dialister sp. CAG:486 | reverse complement strand
GGGCTTTAATTTCGGTGTTGAATTCGTCGGCGGCTCTTCTATCACCTACACGGACGCAAAAGGTGCAACCATAGAAGAAATGCGCAATGCTTTCTCTGAAAATGGAGAAGAAAATGCGACAATCCAAACTGCAACGACTGGCGGTACAGAGGGCTTCATCATCAGAATTTCTACAACTGATTCGAACGAGGCAAACGATATCGCTAAGAATATTCAAGAGAAATTTGGAATCGACGATGATGCAACTAATGTTGACGTTATTGGACCTGACTGGGGTGCCAGCGTCGTTCAATCGTCGCTCATCGCTTTCTTAGTATCTCTATTGTTAATCATTTTATATGTGGCAATCCGCTTCGAATGGAAGATGGGCGTAGTCGCAGTTATCACGCTTTTGCACGACCTAATCATCGTTATGGGTATATATGCTATCGTTGGGCGAGAAGTCAATCCAAATACAATCGCAGCTCTCTTGACGATTTTGGGCTACTCGCTCTACGACACGATCGTCACGTTCCATAGAGTTAACGACAATATGAAGGCAGAAGACATCAGGTGCACGTTTGCAACTATGGCAAACCACTCTATTAACCAAGTTCTAATTAGAACGCTCAACACAACTATCACTTCATTTGTGCCAGTGTTCTTCATGCTCTTCTTCGGTGGAGAGACTTTGCAAGACTTCGCATTCGCAATGGCAATCGGTCTAATCGCCGGTTCTTACTCATCATTTGCTGTCGCTGTTCCAATATATGTTATTTGGAAGACCACAGAGTCACGCAATAAAAAATTGGAAGAGAAGTATGGTAAGGAAATCAAGTGCTTTGACTTTGACGCTTCATATAGAGGAGGTCTAGTTCAAGTGCCACTTAGTCGCTTGAATGCAGCTGGAGCAGAGACGTCAGCCGATGATGGTGAGGGAGAACAAGTGGTTAGTGAGAAACCAGCTCATAAAGGGGAAGGCTCTCATAAGGCACAATCAGCTCCACAATCTGCAAAACCAATTAGGAGACCATCTAAAAAATAGATATAAGTTTTTATAGAACGATTATTATTTAAGTCAATAACGGGCTTTAGGCAGTGTCCAGCTAAAGCCCGTTATATATTTTGATTAACTTTTTTGATAAGCTAAAATTGAGAGAAATTCAAAGATTAGATTTGCCGCCATATATGAAGTGATCTCTTGAGAGTCATAAGGTGGGGCGACTTCTACAACGTCAAAGCCTACGAAATTGATATCTTTTAGCCCTCTTACAAACTCTAGAGTTTCAAAGGATGTAAATCCTCCAACTTCAGGCGTGCCTGTTCCAGGTGCATAAGCAGGGTCAACAAAGTCGATGTCGAACGTTAAGAATGCTGGGTTGTCTCCAACACGTTCTTTCACTGCTTGAGCAAATTCTTGTGCATTATACTTGTGAAGTTCGTTACCAGGTATTACCTTAAAACCAAGGTCAGCGGCAACTTCAAAGTCATCTGGAGCATAAAGAGAACCACGCATTCCAACTTGAATCGACTTGCTTGAGTCAATCAATCCCTCTTCAAGGGCACGTCTAAATGGAGTGCCATGGTTGTACTTTTGACCGAAAACCGTATCGCAAAGATCAAGATGTGAATCAAAGTGAACGAGCGATACGGGTCCGTGCTTCTTTGCGATTGACCGAAGCTCAGCAAGCGTGATTGAGTGGTCTCCACCGATGGATACTGGAATGGCACCTTCTCCAAGAACTTCGTCGAGAGAAGCTTCAATAGCAGCGTATGACTCATGAATGAAGTCAGGGATGACTGGCACGTCACCGATGTCAGCCCCTTTAAGTGTCTCCATGATATTGACACCCATAACAACATTGTTTGGCTTGATCATCGCAGAAATGTTGCGCACTGCGTTAGGTCCAAAACGTGCTCCCGGTCTAAATGATGCAGCTGTATCAAAAGGTATGCCAAGGATAGCAAAATCAAGTCCGCGAGCATTATCTGCATGTGGAAGGCGCATGAAGTTTCCCATGTTGCAAAAGCGCGGGGACGAAGAGGCGCTTGGCGGATTGCAATTAGTCATAATCTTTCTCCTTTTCTTAACTTGCCTTTGTGCCAACAATAAATTAATTTTAGCAAACGTTTTCTTATCTATAAATTAAAGAGAAGCGTACAGCTCATTGTGCCAAGAGTAGTCGAGATATGATGCTATTTTGTAGTGCATAATGTAAAATATAATGTTAAGTTCTTTGAATTTATCGCCGAAACATAAGTAGAAAGAAGCTTGAATTTATGCACCTCGAGATGGAAAAAGACATAGAGAGAGTTTTATTTAGTGCACAAGAAATTGATTCCTACGTTGCCAAAATAGCCGAGAAAATAGAAAAAGATCTTAGTGTTAGCATGGAGGCTGGAGAACGAATAATTTTCGTTGGAGTATTGCGCGGAGCTGCAACTTTTATGGTTGACTTGTGCAGAAAAATTAATCTTCCAATACAGACGGATTATCTCTACGCTTCTTCTTATGGCAACAGTGCTACGTCTAGCGGAGAAGTTAAATTCGACGCTGGTGCGCTCTCAAATCTAAAAGGGGCACACGTCGTTATAGTCGAAGACATCATAGACACAGGCATTACGATGAAAAAAATGGCTGACGAGTTCAAAAGTTGTGGCGCGAAATCTGTTCGCTTTTGCGCTTTAGTAGTCAAAGACAACAAAAAACAAATTCCAGTAAAAGTTGACTACACTGGTCCAACGTGTCCAAATGAATTTATTGTAGGTTATGGTTTGGACTATGCAGAGAAGTATAGAAATTTGCCATATATCGGGGTTTTGAAAAAGAGCATTTACGAATAGCTTTGGAGATGAGTTTTTAGATGGCAAGAATGTCCAAACAAACTCAAGCTTTTATCAATTACCAAATTGCTGCAGGATACAATGAGGAGAAGCTAGGGATTGGCTTTGAGATCTTAAGTCTCGAGCGTTTTAAGAGTGTTGCAGCCAGAACACCAAGAATAATCGACAAGATTTTTTCGTGCAAAGAGGTCTCTCAAAGTTTGAACCATGATGATCAAATGAAGTATCTCGCAAGCGTAGCTGTCGCTAAAGAAGCGATCTTGAAGGCATTGCAAGTTTGCATGTCAGATGGTGTGAGTTTTGCCGACGTTGAAATTTTGCAAGCTGGTGGTGCAAATCAAGTGCAACTCTATAACAGAGTAAAAGAGCGCACGGATGAGCTTGGCGTAGTCAACTTTCCTATATCTATTACTTATTCTCAAAAAGAGGTGAGTTGCTGTGCTCTTGCGATAACACAATCTTCAATTGATGAGATGAAGAAAAAGTCAAGCAGCGTCGATGAGATGACGAGAAAATTTAAGGAAGCTCGCACTCTTTTAGACGACATCTGAGAATTCAGCCTTTGTCTACCTGCAAAATCCTTTATAATACGTTCTCAAGAGAAGTAATAAGAAGAGATGGTGCTATCCCTTTTAAGTGTTTGAAAACACGATATATCAAGATGAAAAGGGAGGAGTCAAGGGCGAAAGAGAGCATTGATATGGGCGAACAGAAAAATAGCGGTCAAAGACAAAATCAAGACAATAATTTACCAGAGTGGCTAACTCAATTTAAGCAAGAGCTTGGAGCTAAAGCTGAAGAGAAGGTAGCTGGCAATGAATTTACGCAAGTGCCTTTGAAAGGCTCGTCAGCATCAAGCGAACAAGGAAGAGTTATTGGCGCGCAGAAAAAAGACATAAAGCCTTATGCATTTTTTGAGCTTGCCGGATATAAAAATGCAATCAATTCCCTGTGTGACGTAGGGTTTGGTACGAGCTCTGCAGCTCAAAAAGATGGAATAATTGCAGCGCTCAATAACTATCATGGTATCAAGTCAAAGCCTGCGTTGCCTCCAATCGTTTTGACAGGCAAATGCTTTGAAGATATCAAGCCACTTCTAAATGCTGCGCTCGAGGAAATGAGCCAGCCAACTGTGGTCTTAGGATTTCAAGAATCTTCACATGGTGTGCCAATGATGACAGTTAACGCAAATGGTGCAGCGCTAAATGCCTCAGGCAAGCAACCGGCGCTACAATGGGTGGCATCAAACCATGGAATTCTAGTCATCGATGCGATTGAGTATTGGATTGATGATGCGTCAAGTCAAATCGTCGATTTTGGCAATGGCATAGGAGCGCTTGTGCAATTCAAGATGGGTCCAAATATCGATGTTGGAGAGATGATAGATATCGCTGTTGACAATCCAGAAGTACAAATTGTCTGCACTACTTGCGAGAGTGAAGAATATGAGGCAGATATCTTAGATTATTTCGGAAGTTGCAAATTTATAGAAATCGACAATCCTGATCTTGAGGAAAGAGAAGAGATTTGGACGCAACAAGCGGGCAAACATCCTTCTCTTCGCACTCTTGATTTAAAGAACATTTCGCGTTTGACAAGAGGACTAAGCAGGTACGATATTCAACAATCTGTACAAGATGCAATATCGGATTCGTATCACTCTGGCCTTAGGAACGGTAATCTTCAAGAGGTAACGAAAGAAAACATCTTCGAGAAGGTCTGTCTTCGCATGGATGATAAAGATTGTGAAGAATTTAGGGAAATGCAAGATGTTTTAATCGCTTCTTTTGCAAAGACGCTCGATTAGAACTAAGTTTATAAGCTTGGCTAAAGCTCATTGTTATCGAACAATTAAAATATCTATTTGAGAAAACTCATTGTGCTCGCGAATTCTTCGATAAGTTAAGTTGCGGCAAAGATGCAACCTTAAATGTTGCCTCAACAGCCAGAGCTCTATTTTTAAGTTATGCTTGGGTCTCTTCACACAAAGGTCTTCTAGTTCTCACAGCAGGAGAAGAGCAGGCACATAAGCTCGCACGTCAAATCTCACAATTTGTTGGACATGAAAATGTTCTTGAGCTACCTGATTTTGATTTCAAGTACTTTGATGACCAGCCATGTGATGCGAGGGTTGCGTCTTTAAGGTATAAATGTCTCGAGGCACTTCAAAAATCGCAAAATGCAATTTTCGTTGCTTCTACCAGAGCTTTCATGCGCAAAATCCCTAATTTTAACGTGGTCCACAATTTTTCGTTTACGTTAGAAGTTGGACAAGATCTAGAAGACATTGATAATCTTTTCACTAAATTGCAAGATTTTGGCTATGAACGTGTCAAGCGAGTTAAAGAAAGAGGAGAATTCAGTTTTCGCGGTGGTGCAATCGATATTTTTTGTGGGGATCGAGAAATGCCAATTCGCCTTGATCTCTTTGGAGAAGAGATTGAGGCTGTGCGTGAAGTCTTTGTTTCAACTTCTCAATCTTTTAGAGATATTGAACAAGTTGAAATCTATCCAGTTTGCGAGATGCCACTTGATGCACAGTCAAAAAAGAGAGCTAAGCAAAGGATAGAAAAGCGAGCAGCTTATAATAAGCAATTGCGCGATTTATTAGAGAAGTTAAACGACGACATCGACATAAAAAGCCAACATTTGTTGCTTCCTTATCTTAGTGATAATACGTGTGATATAACCAAGTTCATTGGTGATGATATTATTGTGTGTTTTGATGAGCCGACTGCAATTGCGATGGATGGGCAGAAAAATTGGCAAGAATTCGAGCTTGAACTCACAAAAACGTCAGCAAATTTATGCGACTTTGTTCAAGATATGTCAAGCATCAATCTTAAAAAATGGCAAAACCTCACGCTTACATCTCTCGCATTGCCAGGTGTCGTGCCTGATAGTTCTGTCAAAGTTTTGCGCACAGGCTTGAGCAGTCCAGAAGTTGAGTTGACAGATAAAGTGAGAGAGTGGTTTGATGACAGACATTTCGTAATTTGTGCTATGGCTGACCCGAAGAGAAGAGCCGCTTTTGAGATTGAATTTGCGGACAGTGGGATCGCCGCTGCTGACCTAAATACTCTTGAAAAGCCAAAGCTTGGGGCTGTAAATTTCATGAATGGCGCTCTTGCCAAGGGTTTTGTTATACCTGAGCTTCGTTTAGCTCTCTTTGGTGAAAACGATCAAGCAGGGCAAATTCAAAATTTCCGAAGACGAAACTCGGTTGATTTGACTAAAATAACGTTTCCCTATGAAGTTGGAGATTATGTAGTTCACTCTAATTTTGGAATTGCGAAGTTCGCTCAAATTTTGAAGAGAAGCGTGGACGGTGTCGATCGCGACTATATGGTGCTCGAATATGCTCAAAATGATAAGTTGTATCTGCCGATTGAGCAATTTGATCGGGTGACAAAATATGTTGGGGATCAAGGCAGCAATCCAACACTTACAAGGCTAAACACTAAAGATTGGTCGCGGGCAATTAGCAAAGCAAGAGCTGCCACAAGGCGACTTGCATTTGATTTGGTAGATGTCTATTCAAGGCGTTCAAGTGTAAGTGGTTTTGCTTTTAAGGTTGAGGAAAATACTAAGTCCATGTTGTCCAATTCCTTCGAATTCGAAGAAACTGCCGATCAAAAAATTGCTATTGAAGAAGTGTTTGCGGATATGGCTTCGAGCAGAGTTATGGACAGGCTCATTTGCGGAGACGTTGGTTTTGGTAAGACTGAAGTTGCTATTCGTGCAGCTTATGTAGCAAAGCAAAACGGCAAACAAGTTATGATGCTCTGCCCGACAACAATTCTCTCTCAACAACATTTTGAAACTTTTTTTGCTCGACTTGATCCGCTCGGTGTAAGCGTTGATGTTATATCTAGGTTCAAGACTGCAAAACAACAGAGAGAAACTTTGCAAAAGTTTAGCGATGGAACGCTCGATGTATTGATTGGAACACATAGACTGTTGTCTAGAGACGTCAATCCAAAGAATTTAGGGCTTGTCATAGTCGACGAAGAACAGCGCTTCGGTGTTGGTCATAAAGAACAGCTAAAAAATCTGAGAGAGACGATAGACGTGCTAACGTTGAGTGCAACTCCTATTCCTCGAACTTTACAAATGTCTTTGTCAGGGGTCAGAGATATGTCTCTAATTATGACGCCGCCAAAAAATAGACGAGCAGTTGAGGTGCATGTGGGTGCATGGGACAGCGATGTGGTGCAAAATGCTCTTAGGTTAGAGTTGGCTAGAGGTGGGCAAGTATACTACGTCTCTAACAGGGTTAATTCAATAGAATTCACACAAAAGCGAGTGCAAGAGCTTGTGGGTGAAGCACGTATTGGTGTAGCGCACGGACAGATGACAAAAGACGAGCTAGAGAGAGTCATGGAGGATTTCTCTGCTAGGCGTCTTGATATCTTGATTGCGACAACCATTATAGAAAGTGGAATTGACAATCCTCACACAAACACACTTATTATCGAGGACTCGCATCGTCTCGGTTTGTCTCAAATGTATCAGCTAAAG
>CAVFJE010000082.1:0-5197 GCA_963622845.1 Dialister sp. CAG:486 | reverse complement strand
TGCTAGGCCACTCAGCGAACTTGTAGGTAAGACTCTCAAAAAAAGGCTAGATCTAAGCGATGAGCAAGTCTTTGTTACTCAAGTTCCACTCGATCTTTCTTACACATATGCCTTAGGAGATTTATGTGAAGACGAGGAATTAAAAGAAGAGCTGACGAACAAGCCTTTTGCTCCTCAATGGCCGACTAATATCGACAAGAATAGGTCAGTCATAAATCAAGTAGTAGAGAGCGAGGTGTTGTTGTCTTACCCCTATGAGACAATGGACGTCTTGATAAGAATGTTGCGAGAGGCGGCAATTGACCCCGCAGTTGTCTCGATCAAGATTACACTTTATCGCCTTGCAAGTCACTCGAACTTAGCTGAAGCGCTCATATCGGCAGCTGAAAATGGCAAAGAAGTCACCGCACTTTTTGAGTTGCGTGCACGTTTTGATGAGTTCAACAACATCGAGTGGTCACAGCGCTTTGAAGAGGCTGGTTGCAATGTTATATATGGATTCCACGATTACAAAGTTCATTCAAAGATATGTCTGATAACTCGTAGCACGCCAGATGGAACTCAATATATAACTCAACTTGGAACTGGCAATTATAACGAAAAGACAGCAAAACTCTACACTGACCTGTCTTTTTTCACAGACGATGAGGAAATCGGACAAGACGCTGCTACATTCTTTCAAAATATGCAAATGGAGACGCTTAGCGATGAATACAAGAAACTTTCTGTAGCTCCGCTTCAAATAAAACAGATGGTGCTCGAAAATATTGACAAACAAATTGAGCGCAAAAAGCAAGGCAAAGATGCAGGAATTTTCTTCAAGTCAAATTCAATAACTGATGAAGATGTAATTAAAAAGCTTGTTGAAGCTAGTCAAGCAGGTGTTTCGTGCACTCTTTTGATAAGAGGCATTGCATGCATAGTACCTGGTTTGCAAGGTTTAACAGAGAACATTTGCGTAGTTTCTATCGTTGGCAGACTGCTTGAACACTCGAGGATTTATTGCTTTGGTCCTATGGATGGCTCGGTTGATATATATCTCTCGAGTGCAGATCTTATGACAAGAAACTTAGATAAAAGAGTTGAAATTGCTTGGCCGCTTTTGAATCAAAAGTTAAAAGAAGAGATCATCAACTACATAAGTATATGTTTGTCTGACACTACTAAATTGCGAGCACTTAAAAGCGACTCAACATACACGCCACTCGGTTCATTTAAGGCTGAAGGCGACATCGGCTTTGATTCTCAACAATACTTAATAGATGAAGCCTATAAAAAATCTAACGCCGCAAATATGGCTAAGCAGGCAGAAGCTCCTATTGAAGAGAAGATTGAGATAGAAGCTAACCAACTTATAGGCAACCCTAGGGGAGAAAAAACAGCGAAGACAAGAAAAGAGACTAATGCCGATGCACTGACTGTGCCAATAAACACTATTGATGCGCAAGCAAAAACTAATGTTATTGATGTGAGATCAGTAGACGAGATGAAGAAAGTTGCCAGAAAAATTAAGGAGAAGAAAAGGTCAGCTGATCGCGATAGTATTACATCTCCAATTGATCTTCCTGAGGAAAACGCCAAAAAGATAGGTAAGAGAAAAGACGATAAAGGCATGACTGGCGCCCTAGCTTCTTTCTTAAGTTTGTTCCCTGAAGATAATACTTTCAAGATGCCAGCAAAGAAGAAATGGAAAAGATAGCTCCTCTCAACTGAAATTGAGTAACTCAGTTAACTAGAAGCAAAAAGCTAGAACTACACCTTCATAGTCATCGGCATAGGCATGCTGGTATGGATTTCCCATGTAGACGCCTAGAAACGTGTTGTTAAATCTAACGTTAGGAGAACGCAACCACCAAAAGCTATAATTATCCGTCAAGTTAGCTGGTGAATTTCCCGCACGCGTTCTATAAATCAAGCATTGATTAATAGTTTCGTTGTCTATGTACTTTTGTGAGAAATAATAGTATTGCTCGCCTTCATAGACTTCACTATCATCTGAAAAGCCTGGCCAATCTTCATATTCAGGTGAAACAAAAGTTTGAGGTTTACCTGTTATCTCAGTGTAACTTGGAATCCACAACTTCTGTGCAACAGATGTTACTTCAGAAGATTTTCCGCCATTAGTCGTATCTTTCGTGACGGCATAGATCTTTTCAAGAAAACCCGACTCGAAATTGTTATAAATCTCTCCACCTTCTTGAAGCTTTTTATTGAGATCGCTACCATCCCAAGAAGTTGCATTAGTGCGAGTCTTATTCATCTGCTCGGCATGAGGCAGCATATGAATCGCTTGGAATGTCAAAGCTGAACCATCTTCTGTGTGGCTGCCAACATTTACAATTCTGAACTCAACATAGGCGTTTTCGTTGCTCTCTCCTTGTGCATCATCTGTGGCACCACCCCATTTGACATAGAGATGATAATTGTCTTGGAGCATGTAGCGCCTATACTCTTGCATGACTCTGATGTTGCCACTTCTAATAGCTTCGACATCGGCATCAATCTGTGCTTCACCTTTTATGTATCCTGTCTCAGCATTTTCATAATTTGGATTTGCTTGATATGATGTCGCGTATCCATTACCTGTTGTAATCTTGCTTGAAGGACCGAGCCAATACACATGCAAGAAGTTCCACTTTGCATAAATAGTCATATCTCTATCTGGCATTTCATTTAATACCCAATAGTATCTCTCTTGGCATGCCGCGTCCTTGTACCATCCTTCAAATGTATAACCAGTAGCCGATGGTGCAGGTGTTGGCTGTTGAACACGCGCACCATACAAAACTACTTGATCTTCTATCTGTTGACCATGCCCACCTAAATCAAAGTGCACCACGTGCGACTTTCGCGAATACTTGAGCTCGACTACGGTTGAACCATCGCCTGCAATTCTAGAAGTGCCAAGCTCACTAGCAATAAATCCTTCATATTGCATCGGTTCAACTATGGCAACCTCACCTGCCGTACCTGTCTGTTCGACGTCCTCGTATTTAGCATTATCCCATGTGCCATCCGTATTTTGCTTAATATGCCTGACGACGTATTTAATACCTGGGTTGCCTATCCATTTTGCATAAAGATATGTATCTTTATTTACAGGGTTGCTAAAATTAAATCTCCTCGTGAGATTAGCGTCACTATACCAACCCTCAAACGTATAGCCCTCTCTTGTGGTTGCGCCCTCCCCTGGACTAAAAGGGGTCTCGCCATCTTTGACTTCCTCATCTGTGACAGCAGTTCCACCATTCGTATTGTAGAAAATAGTCCATACCTGTTCATTCGTCCATCTTGCATACAGGTGAACTTGCCTAGCAGGCATAGTAGTGTCGTTCAGATCAGCGTAGCCCCATCTCTCAGATTCTTCAGAGTCATATTGCTGCGAGGTGTACCAACCTGCAAAATATTGGCTGTCATGTTTTAGAAGCTTGTTTATTTGTGAGAAGTCGATCGTAGCTCCATATCGAAGCGAAACAGTCACAACGTTGTAACCAACAAACGTAACGCCATATTCACCTACGCGGCCACTATAACTGCCACCAGTTAGGTTAAAGTGAATCTCGTACGTTCTTCTCACATAATTTATATAAATGTCATTGCCACCCGTCTCATCTTCATCTCTTGAAAGTGTTTTTTGCACAAAATCACTCGTTTGAAATCCAGTCACAACCTTCGCAACTGCCTGTGTCTCATCACCAATGCGACCCGTCATCTCTTCTATATGATAGGCGTCTCCTTCAACCTCTGGATAATTGCCATTTACATCTTGGAACCTGTGGTGAACCTTATAAGTTATTAAATCATCACTCCAATTTGCATACAAAACAACGTTGCTAGCAGGCATTGTAAAAGATGTGAAATTAAACGCTTGAGTACACTCAGAGTCAAAGTACCAGCCTTCGAAAATGTAGCCTACGGTATTAATTACTCCTGGATCGGCTATTTTTTCTCCATAGTTGACACTTTGAGTTGGCACATTTATGTCTTTGCCTTGACCATCAAATGTTACGCTATACGCCTCTGCCTCGTAAGTAATTTGAACAACTGTTGAATTGTCGTTATCAATCGCAGTCTTGGCAATTGCTACGGACTTGTATCCAGGGTATTTCTTAGCAGTTGCAGAAGTTAGAAAACCTGCTCGTCCACTTACGAATTGTCTATCAGCCACTTCATCATTGATAACGTGCTCTACAACATAATAATTGGGCGAGTATGTCCAGCCAGTCGCAAGCACTCCGCTAAATACCCCGCTCGTTCCATTTTTATCTAGCTCAAGATTCCAACCATTGTTACTTAAAGACTCCCACTCCTTTTTTGACGCGGTATAGTGATGAGCGGATCCTAAAGCTTCGTTGTAGCAAGTATAAATTGCAGCACTTCCCCCACTTTGGAATTGATTTTGTGCTCCATCATCAACCCAGCCTTGATTGAGCAAGTTTTCTATCTCTTCACTGTCAGCAGTGTAGTAATGACTCGATGAGCCTAGCATACCAAGTCCAGCATTGTATAGACGATGGACGGTCTTGCTCCCGCTATCTGGCGCGAGCCATGACACACCTTCACCAATCCATGCGTCCGCATCTTTTTGCCCTAAAGCTACGAATGAATCATACTCAGTCTTGTTAGTTGTGAAGAGATGCTCTGACGTAATCATGTTATACATGCGATATACAGGCACAACCTTACTCCAGGTTACTATTATGTTCGTATCAACAGTTAGATTTTCTATTTTAACTTCATGAGATTTAGTTACATAATCTTGCAACACCGTGAAGTCTGTCATAGTTGCTGACGACTTCATTCTGCGCTTATATTCACTGTTGGTACTTTGAAAACAATCAATTTCGAGCAAATCTGAAACAGTGATAACTCGATTGCCATATCTGATAGAAGTCGGAATAATAAGATCACTTCCAGACTTTGAACCGCTCCACGAAAGAACTACACTATCGCCTGATGCGTAGTAAGTTCTATCAAGAGTAGCATTTGTTCCGCTGCTATAGCCACTAGATTCAACGGATATGTTAATTTGAGCAGGCTGCGAAGTCTCATCTTGCGCATAAGCGAAGTTCAAAGTTGCAAGCATGCATAAGAGCGTAAAAATCACGATAAAAGTAATTTTTGAAATCTGTCTATTTTTAATCTTTGTTTTATTCATAAAATAAGTTTAATTAAAGGCAAAATGCCAATACAACTC
>CAVFJE010000081.1:0-5952 GCA_963622845.1 Dialister sp. CAG:486 | reverse complement strand
GACTACTACATCTGTTGCTCCGTACTTTTCTCCAGCAATATCTGATGCCACAACAGTGTTGAGGTTTGTGTCAACTCCATAAGTTAGCGAAGGTGCATAGTAATTGCGAGACATCTTTAGCACGAGCGCGCTAAGAGAAGCATCAGACATAATTGCATTTGAAAAACTTGCATCAACGCTTGAAGTGCCAGAACTAGCTTTAACTTTCAAGAATTTGCCTGCTAGAGTTGATGGAAGAACCACTTCACTATTTGTCAAATCCGCAATTGCACTATATGTGGAATCTAGAGCATCAGCGCTTTGCCACTCAAACGAAACTTGGTTTGTGACATCTATGCCATAGCTTGTGCCGCCATCAATTCTTTGTGCTTGAACTGTCGCTTTGACGCTGTCTCCAGTTATTAATTGATACGTAGAAGTTGGAGTCGTCGTGACTCGCAAAAGTTTGTAGACGCCTTCAGCGTTGACTGTATAAGATGACGTCCAGCTAACTTCGTTGTCAAGGCTACTTGCGCTAAGTTTGATAGTTTTGCCAACTAGCGCACTTGTAAGAGTTAGCGCTTTTGTGCTCTCATCAACGTTGTCGACAATCTCGACAAAGTCGCTTTCCCCCTCTCCTTTAGCAAACCACTTATAAGTGACTTTTGCGTCGAGCGGAACATCGCTTTCAGAATAGGAGCTCTTGACTTTAGCTTTCGGTGTCAAAGTTACTCCAACATTAAGTGTCTTAGTTGTAGCAACGTCGGTAGTCACGCTCGTGAGCGTATATTGACCAGCCAAAGTTACAGGTCCAAGTGGATCAACAGAAGTCTCGCCGTAATAGGTGCTAGGCTTCTTTGTACTAACAACTGAATTTGTGCTCGTAGCTTTAACGCGAATGTACTTGCCTTGAAGTGCTTCAGTAATTGTGAGCGTAGTGCCATTTTCGGTAGCAAGATCGCTAAAGTCGCTGTCAGTAGTCGACTTTTTGTCTGATGATTGCCATTGATATGTCACCGCGTCGCTCTCTGAAACTTTTGTGCTCGAATTGGTTTTGTAAGCTTGAGCGCTAAGCGTAGAGCCCACCTTGGCGCTGCCACTCACACTCACGCTGTAAAGCGTCACGGCACCCGGTTTTGTAACAGGTCCAGCAGCACTTGATGAGGAGTCTGCAAACCCAGCCTTAGCAGTCGCTTTAATATACTTACCCAACAAGTTTTCTGTGATCGTAAGTTTATTTGCAGTTTGACCTTCAATGAGCGTCTTGCAAGTATAACTAGATTCACCTGAGTACCATGACCAAACGATGTTTTCGTGGTTTGTAACATCTCCCGAGCTTGCTGTGGCACTTGCTGTAACAACATCACCAACGTTTAGCTCACCAGATTTGTCGATTTCAACTTTTGAGATCGCAAAAGATCCTTTTTTGGCAATTGGTTGTCTTACTTGAGCAGTCTTAGTCGATGCGTTTTCGCTCACACCTTTAACTGTAACTACACATTGAATATACTTGCCCTCTAAGTCTTCTGTTATAAGGAAGTTTGCAGAAGTGCCATTAGTGATATCTGTATAAGTGCCACTTTTAGTATCGCTGCTTTGCCACTTGTAGTCTAGCTTATCGCTTGTAATAACACTCTTTGTGGCAGTGTCTTTCGCAAGAATTGAGATAGTATCACCGACTGCATAATAGTGGGTTGAACTTTGTGAGCCTGCAGGAACTGGAACAGCTGAGTATATCTCTATAGTTTCAGTCTCTGTTGAACTCTCGCCAGAAGCATCTTCATTGCTCAATGCATAAACACTAGTCGGACTTAGCGAGAAGACCAAGCTCAACGATAGAGCCACGCACAAAATTTTTCGCCATAAAGACAAGAGTTTAATAGTAGGATTGAATTCCTTTACCATTGTTAAAAATAACCTTTCATCCAGGGCTTCTTTTTTCACAAAAACTTTATTGAGACTGATCGAGTGTTCCGACTTTGCTTTATAGCGCCCCCTCATACTGCATGCCTTACAGTTTTTGCATGAAGAGACTTGCGTTTACGGTTACTGGTATAGCGGAGGATTTTCACCTCACATTCCCTCAAGTGATGAACTGTGTAAATCTCATCACTCGCCTCTTGGATAAAGAGAGACTTGCCAGTCTGAAGCCAACTTTTAAATTAAAAATTGCAGAAACCTTATAAATTTATGACGTAATTAATCGCAGAAAAATCATAAACAAAATAAGGTTGCTTGTGAAGTTTATTATAACGAAATTAAAAGAATTGAAAACTCAATCATGATTGAAATTAGAAACCAGATAAAGGTTCATAGTTAATCCCTTCTGCCCTTAAATGTTCAAATAATCCAGGACAGTCATAAACGGGAATATCAGATTTCAAGAAATCGTGCTTGTTTCTAGCGATGATCGCATCAATAATAACTTTATTTCTATATTAAATTACGCTCTCGAAGGCGTTCTAGCTCGATTTCTTCATCTGTCATGCTAGAAAACCTTGATTTCACAGGAATGGGTTTGATTGTTTTCCATGTGCTTTCTATTTCCTCTTGTGGCATCGATAAAACAGAATCCCTGTTCTGCTCCCAGGGTATCTCTCCTTCTTCTAGCATATAGTCATAAAGTTCATTTATCCATTGAGAAGGTGTAAGCCCCCTCTTCTTGAGAATAGCGTTTCCGTGCTTCTTCTTTGGTTCAACCATGCTTACAGTTATGGTGCTACTAATCATTGTAACTCCTACACTCGTGTTGTACATAATATGCTAGCTTAAAATCAAATCAACTCACGGCACTTAAAATCGCTTTGAATACACCTTGACTACCATTTTTCTCTTCTTCAAGATTCCAACCATGATTGCTAAGTGCTGACCATTCCGTTCTTGACGATGTGTAGTGATGAGCGCTACCCAAAGCTTCGTTGTAGCAAGTCCAAATAGGAATTTCTCCACCACTTGCAAAAGTCATATTTGAGACAGATTCGTCTTGCCACCCAAAATATTTTATTAGCGTTTCAATCTCTGCGTCATCGGAAGTATAGTAATGACTCGTATGCCCAAGAGCACCAAGAGCGGGATTGTAGAGCCTTTTTACAGTTGACGTAGACGCTTTTGGAGCAAACCAATTTATGCCTTCGCCTATCCAATAGTCGCTATCACTCTTTGACTCTGAAACCCACTGCTCATACTCGCTTCTATTAGTTGTAAACAGATGCTCTGAGGTAATCATGTTGTACAGGCGATATACTGGAACAATCTCTTCGAACTCGACTTCAATCGTTGTGTCATTATTCAAGTTTCCAACTTCTATATCCACACCCACATTAAGTGAACTTACAACATTTTCAAACTCAACGTGGATAGCTTCCTCGCCCATTCGTCTTTTGTATTCAACGTTTTCGCTCACCCAAGCACTTCGATCAATTAAATCATCATGCGTCTTAAAAGTTTGACCATCTACTTTAAGCAACTTTGGAACTATCACATTACTGTCGCTACTTGCTCCGCGAATTGTCAAGATGGCACTATCACCTTCTCTATAGGTCTCTTTATCCAGAGTCGCAAAACCACTGCCTTCAACAACTATTGTCGGGGTGAAAGTCTCTTCAACGTAAGTCGGGTCTTGCGCACCACAAACTGTGCATACTCCTTTGACAAAAGTATGAGGAATTGTTGAACTTGAGATAATCGTCTTACCAATTTCAACGCCACACTCGCATAACTCATATTCGCTATGTCCGTCTTCTTTGCAAGTGGCAGGAAGGGCTTCGACCTTTGTTAAATTAACGTGATTGTTAGGATCTATTGGAATCTCAACGTTGTTTTGCACATAAACGGGATCTTTATGAGCGGTACAAACCTGGATACCAGTCCAGCCAACGCTCGAACAAGTCGGCTCAACTCGCGGCATGATACTTATGATACTTGTATGATTGTCAGGATCTGTAGTGGAATGGCCTTTCTCGATTTCAACACCGCAATCATAGCAATACGTATCCCCACTGTATCCGCTATTTTCTTGACAAGTTGCTGACAGATAATTGCGAACTTCCTTACGCTTGTGAACACTCGCGTCTTTTGGAAGAGCTTGCACCCACATCTTCTTACAAACATTGCAAGTAATAAAGTTCTGTCCTTCTTGGCTGCATGTTGGCTCCACTCTAATGTCGTTCGTCAAATCTGTGTGTCCAGTAGCCTTGATCACAACGTCCGTAACTTCAACATATTCACCGCTCTCGTCTTTAACGAAGTTTTTATCCTCTCGCTCACAATGCCAATATTCAACATTGCCGTCACTTTCACAAAGAGCTGGGACTTCTTCGAAATGTGACATTTCGTGACCAAGCGCCACAAGGGTCACATCATCAATTTCGACGTAGTTGCCACTTTCATCTAGAGTAAACTTTTTCTTACAAGCATCGCGCTCACACTCGTAATATGCAATGTTGCCTGGACTTGTGCAAGTTGGCTCGAGTGCCTCAATTGATGTCAATTGATGGGTAAGCGCTGGAATTTTAGTTTGCGGAACAACAATAGTATTGCAATCATTGCAAAAAGCTCCATCAGTAAGACCACTCTTTGTGCAAGTCGGTTCTATGCGCTCTAACGTTACAAGGGATTCGTGATTATGTTCGTTAATTGGAATATCAACACCGGCCATTTGTAGCTCACCACAACGAGAACAATAGATGTCCTTCAAACCTTCTTTGATACATGTTGCTTTTGTAACAATTCGCTCATCGTCTTGATTGTGACCAAGCGCATCTAAAACTTGGCTCTCAACAATCCAACCACAACTTTTGCATACATTCTCGACATGACCGCCCTCAATGCACGTTGCCTGCACACCGTTGTCGTAAATGTCAGGGTGATCACATTGAGCGGTGCCCCATTTTGCCCAAAGTGTCATATCAGCACTAACAGGTGTAGAAAAATCCCACTTATTTATAAGCGATTCATCTGTGTACCAACCCTCTAAGTGATACCCCTTTTTAGTGACTTCACTATTAATAATGACTTTATCGCCGCTTGCAACTAATTGACCGACAGGCGTCGCGTCAGCTCCGTCTGCATTAAAATAAACAGCAAAACTGTTTTGAGCACCGTTGAGAAGTGCTTTTGCAGCTTTCACGGCGTTTAGAGGATCAACCTTGCCATAACCATATTCATTGGTGAACTTTCCTTGTGTGCGATTGGCAGTCGCTGTCAAGATTTTATACAAATTCTCTGGTGTGAGACTTGGATTTGCTGCGTAGCAAAGTGCTGCTACGCCTGCTACATAAGGAGTTGCCATTGAGGTTCCAGAAAGCGTTCCATAAGAGCCTTTGATTGTTGAATAAATTTCCCATCCTTGCGCTACAACGTCAAGTTCGGGTCCATAATTTGAGAAATAACAACGCACTCCGCTGTTGTCAACAGCCCCCACTGCTATTGCATGCTCTGACGCTGCGGGAAATTGAACAGAGGATTTGCTGTCGTTACCAGAAGCCGCGACACACGTGATGCCTGCTTGATACGCTTCATCAATCTTGTCCGAATAAATTTGATCTTCAATCTCGGTCGTGCCATCGCTCGATTCAGTTCCAAAAGACATCGAGATAACACGAAGATTGTACTCGTCCTTCTTAGATATTGCATAATCTATAGCACCGCATACATCTGTACTTGTAGTTGTAAACTTGGTAGTGCTAGAGCCTATCGTGGATCTTTCTTTGAAAACTCTAATTGATAGAATTTGTGCATTGTAAGAAACGCCAGAAATGCCAATTTTGTTATTGCTAATCGCCGATATTACGCCAGCGCAATGCGTGCCGTGGCTTTTTGGCGATTGATCCTCAGGGCTGGTCGTATCCCAATAATAGTTGGGCAGGTTGTCTAAATCTAGCTCCCAAATTCTTGTCGTCGCTTCCTTGATATTGCTGCTCAAGTCTTCATGTTCAACATCAATTCCACTATCGAGCACTGCTACAGTCACAC
>CAVFJE010000080.1:0-6722 GCA_963622845.1 Dialister sp. CAG:486 | reverse complement strand
AGTTGGTAGAGCAGGGGACTTTTAATCCCAAGGTCGCGGGTTCGATTCCCTCACGACGCACCACTTTTTAGAAGTTTAGTTTTATTGGGGTATCGTCCAACGGCAGGACTCTGGTTTTTGGTGCCAGCTATCTAGGTTCGAATCCTGGTACCCCAGCCAAATTTTAATCACTAATCAACAATTATCTATGCAATAAAAATAGAACGATAATTATCAATACGATGATTATCGGGATAGAAATTTGCACGAATGGTGGAAGTTGTTTGTAAAAACTAAACACACCATTTTCTGATTGTTCGCGATTTCCTAATGAAGGCAAGTGCCTTGACGTTTGACTGTCTTTTGTTCTCCAGCGCTTAGGAGAATCGTTAGTGGACAAGGACGTCTCATGCCTGTCTTGATCATTGATTGTCTTGTTTGAGATAATGTCGAGCCCATTAAAAGCTCGTGAGTCAATCGTTCCGCGACCATCAATTACTTCACGATTAGAATTGCGTTGAGTTTGTCTGCTATAAGGATCTCTGACAGCACGCTCTCGTTCGTAGTGCTCAAAAGATCGTCTAGTTTTTTCTTGGTATTCTTTAGAAGACAGGGGCTCTACAACACGTTTTTTCGGATACATAATACTGCTATTTGAACTCTCGTTTGCTCCAGCACTTGTGCGAGCTTCGGAAGCTGCACGATCGCGTTGTTGAGCTCTGCGACGAGCCTCAATCTCTCCGCGTTCCTTCCTTTTATTCTCGTACTCGGCACGCTCTAGCGCTCGAGCTTTTGCCCTTGCGCTATTTTGCATATGCGATTTAATTGTGTCTTGTGCACTAAGTCTAGCCCATCTCGCTCGAGAGGCAGACTGTTGGTTGTATTCTCTTACCAACTCATCTCTTCTACCGCGGCGCTCTACTTGATTTTGTGGCGTCGTTGACTTCTGTGTCTGCGTAGACATATAGTTTATGCTCATATATCTGATTCACTTCTCTCCAAAATATGATCTCCGTTTATATTCATAAGTTTACTATTTTAAACGCCTCTTTGAGTTTCGAGCATGAAAAAAGTAATAGATTTTAAAAGTTATTTATGTTTTGGTTTAACTCTTCAAAGGAAAAGAAAAATAACAAGATTTTTAGAAATTCTCAAAAACTTAACTATTTCTTGTTATACAATATCTTAAGCAGATTAAAGCTTTGATATACAACATCTAGTGTTATCTGTTAGTTAGATGTTGAAATTCTGTTGATAAGTTAAACAATCTGCACTATGAGAATGATATATCTCATTGATGTTAATAAACTAACAACGAATGAAGTATTTAAGTTCGACGAAACGATCAAGAAAGGTACAAGGAAGAAATGACGCAAGCAATTGACACAAAAACACAGCAAAAAAACACTACACTCATGCCACTTACTATCATGAAGCGTGACGGAAGGGTCGTTGATTTTGATGAGAGCAAAATTGTTGATGCGATTGAGCGCTCTTTTATTGCCTCAGGTGCAATGCAAAATAGAGCAGTTTGCATCTCTATTGCTGATAAGGTCATCGAAAAGATTAACTCGGGCGCAATTGAAGGTGAGCCAACTGTAGAGGGCGTACAAGATCTCGTAGAAGAAGCTCTAGTTGAATCAGGTTTCGCTCAGACTGCAAAAGCCTATATTTTGTATAGAGCTGAGAGAAGCAGAGTTAGAGATGTCAATTCTCGTCTCGTTCAAACACTTAAAGATATTACATTCTCTAAGGCTAGCGATTCAGATATGAAGCGCGAGAATGCCAACATTGATGCAGACACCGCGATGGGCACTATGCTTAAGTATGGAAGTGAGGCTTCAAAGCAATTCTACGAGATGTGCGTTATCGACCCTGAGTTTGCTAAGGCACATAGAGTTGGCGACATCCACATACACGATATGGATTTCTATACTCTTACGACGACATGCTGTCAAATTGAGCTCAACAAGCTCTTCAAGGGTGGTTTTTGCACAGGTCATGGAGCACTTAGAGAGCCAAACGATATTGCAAGTTATTGTGCCCTTGCCTGCATCGCAATTCAGTCTAATCAAAACGATCAACACGGTGGACAAGCTATTTGTGACTTCGATTACGGTCTAGCGGTTGGCGTTAGAAAGACGTATAGGAGACTTTACAAAAAACATTTAGCAGAGGCAATCGACTTGCTCAGCGACATTGAAAATGAGCGAGAGTTCACAGAAAACTTGCTCGACAGTGTTGAGAGCAATACGGGTAAATGTGCAAGTCTTGATATGGACGAGAAGTTTGAGGAGCAAGTTTATTTGCAGCTTTGTGATGCTGAAATTGACGAGGTCATAGCACACAAGATTTTGGAATATGCTAAGAAGAATGCACAGAAAGACACGGACAGATCTACTTTCCAAGGCATGGAGGCACTAGTTCACAATTTGAACACAATGCACTCTAGAGCAGGAGCTCAAACGCCATTTTCTTCTATCAATTATGGAATGGACACAACTCCTGAGGGCAGAATGATTATCAAAAACATTTTGCTTGCGACAGAGCAAGGTCTAGGTAACGGCGAGACACCAATTTTCCCTGTGCAGATCTTTAGGGTAAAAGATGGAATTAACTATCAGCCATCTGACCCAAATTATGACCTTTTCAAGCTTGCAATGAGATGCTCTGCTAAGAGACTTTTCCCTAACTTCAGTTTCTTGGATGCACCTTTCAATGCGCAATATTACAAAGGAACGCCTGAGACTGAAATTGCTTACATGGGATGCAGAACAAGAGTTATGGGCAATGTTCACGACAAGACTCGCGAAATTACACCAGGCAGAGGTAATCTTTCATTCACAAGTATCAATTTGCCTCGTCTTGGTATAAGATCAAAAGGTGACATCGACTTGTTCTTTGACCTGCTAGATCAAAAGTTGGATCTTTGCAAAAGACAGCTTGACGAGAGATTTGAGATTCAATGCTCCAAGCACGTTTACAATATGCCATTTTTGATGGGACAAGGAGTCTGGATTGACTCTGAAAATTTGAAGTACGATGACGAGGTAAGAGAAGTTCTTAAACATGGTTCGCTTTCAATAGGGTTCATCGGTCTGGCAGAGTGTCTCAAAGCGCTAATTGGCAAACATCATGGTGAATCTGAAGAAGCTCAAAAATTGGGACTAGAAATTATTGGGCATATGAGAGCTTATACAGATAGAATTAGCGAAGAAACGCAGCTAAACTATGGCTTGATTGCAACACCTGCAGAAGGTTTGAGCGGAAGATTTGTGAAAATCGACGCTGAGCGTTTTGGCAAAATTGAAGGAATTACAGATCGTGATTACTACACAAATGGCTTCCATGTTCCCGTCTATTATGACATCTCGGCATTTGATAAAGTTGAAAAAGAGGCACCATACCACAATTTGACTAATGCTGGACACATCTCTTATATTGAGCTTGACGGAGATCCATCAGACAACCTAGATGCATTCGAGGCAGTCATCCGTCATATGAAGGAAAGCGGAATTGGCTATGGTTCAGTTAACCACCCAATCGACAGAGACCCAGTATGTGGTTACAATGGAATTATTAATGATGAGTGCCCTAAATGTGGACGCCACGAAGGGGATGGTCAAGAAAACTTCGAGAGAATTAGACGTATCACAGGATATCTAGTCGGTACGCTTGATCGCTTCAACAATGGAAAAAGAGCAGAAGAAGCAGACAGAGTTAAGCATGGCATTCCAGGATTTCATACAACCGATCAAGAATAATAATTTAATAAATTTAGTTAAACGTGCAGTTTAGCTAGACCATAAAACAACTTTGAGCGAAAGGCACACCCTAAAAAATGGGGGTGTCTTTTGCTTTTAGGTGGGAAAAAATGCATCGTTATCATACTTGCATGGCTTATATTGAGAGCCGAGCACGAGCCCGAGAAACGATGCGATAATGCCAGCAACAATTTGGTGCATTCCAAATGGCTGAATTGAGAGTGACATCAAAAGGCAATATACGCCGACACCTAAGATCATCGACAATATTGCGCCGTACTTGTTCGCCCTCTTGAAGTATAGAGCGGCGAGTAATACCCATGCGAAGGCAGATTCTAGGCCGCCGAAAGCAAACATGTTTATTTTCCAGATGAGGTCAGGCGGAGTTATGGACAGAACGATAACTAAAATGCCAATGAAAAAAGTAATCATTTGTGAAATTTTCTGAACATTTAAGGCCCTCTCGTTTTTGCCTCGCTGCAGCAGCATGTCTTTGACAATTGAGCTTGACGCCATAATGAGAAGCGAAGAAACGGTTGATATAGAGGCTGCAAGGGGTCCTATAATTGCGATTGCCGCAAGCCAAGTTGGCAGTGACCTTACTATTGTTAACGGGATGATGTTGTCAACTGATCCTCCATAATCAGAGACTGTGCCACTTAGAACACCATGCGCAAAAACACCTAAAGATGTGACAGCGATCATCATAAATCCAAGTATTATCGTCCCTACGATCATCGCGCGCTTTAGCGACACCTCGTCCTTAAAGCCAAGTGTGCGGAGTACAGATTGCGGCAGCGCAAATGTCAACACTCCAACGAGTAGCCATTGTGTGAAATAAAGTGAAATTGGCATGTTGCCATTTGAAGTTATATCCAGCAATTGAGGCGAGGATGTATGTATGTTTGACATTATTTGAGTATACCCGCCGCCCGTTGTAAAAATACCATATCCGAGAATGAAAATGCATGCAATCATTACTATGCCGCAAAGTGTATCTGTTAAAGCAACTCCTCGAAATCCTCCTATTGATGTGAATATGATTACGATGATGCCAAAGAGAGCGAGTGCAATTGTGTAATTTAGCCCAGTAACTGCTTCGAAGAGTTTAGCTCCGCCCACAAATTGCGCGACCATCATTGCTATAAAAAATCCCAAAATTATAATTGCTGATACATTTGCTAAAAATTCGGATTTAAATCGCTCTCGCAAAACATCGATGATAGTTACAGCGTTAATTTTTCTAGCTATAACAGCAAGTTTTTTGCCAACTAGACCATACAACAAGAAGAGCGAAGTTACTTGCACAGCTGACATATAAACCCAACCGAACCCGATTGTAAATGCTTGGCCTGGACCACCAACAAAGGAACTAACCGAACCATAAGTTGCGATGCATGTCATTGCGAGCACAAATCCACCAGCAAACCTGTTGCCTATAAAATACTCTTTCACAAAATTTTGTTTGTTGCGTGGGCGCACATAGATTGCAATCAGCATACAAACTGTCAAAAACACTATGAAGGGTAGAAGCGAAATTATCATTTTGTACGTTATTGATTCTGCTCAGTTTGAGATATATCTGAGAGGTCGACGTCCTTCATCACAAACTTGCAAAAGATTATTGTGATGACAACCATAAAAAGAAACGTACCACCACACCCAGCAACAACCCATAGTGGTAGCTGAAATATTTCAACATCGATGCTTGATAGCCCAAAGCCCAGAAGTGACCAAACAACTACGGTAGCAATAAGCCCGCCAAGAACATAGCGGGCCTCAATGTCGCATTGCTTAAGTTTATCTTTATATTCCATGTATTAGTCGAGAGCAAGAAGAAGTGCCATCTTAAATTGGGTTTGTGCCTCAACAGAGTGCATGCCACCTTTTGCGAAGTGAAAATTCTCTCCGGCATTAATTGTGTGAGGCACACCTTCATAGACAATTGTCCCAGTTCCTTCCAAAGCGAAAACAAGTGCCTCGCCAGGTGCAGAGTGTTCAGAAAGTCCTTGGCCCTTATCAAATGCCATGAGTGCAAACTTCATTTTCTCGTTATGAACAACGTCCATGTTTACAATTTTACCTTCTTGATAAGGCAAAAGATCTTTTAACTTGAAGGCTTCACCAGCTGAGATAGCTTCATTCATAATCGATTCCTTTCCAATTTCAACTTCAGTATAAACGCAGTCTGACTCAGTTTTCATACCAACGCTACTGTCCGTCTTTGTTATGTAGAATTCCCCACTCACTAAGTCAATTTCTTGCGCGTCTGTCGTGATTGCCATTGACCCAGAGTTTACCAATATCATCTTATGATAAGGGAAAATCTCATTGCTTATATTTGTATTTTTTGCGAGTGAGAAATAAAGTATTGTGCAAGCTCCTCTGTGTACTAACTTCGAGATAGTACAGCCTTTCAATGGAGGATTGTCTTTTGCAATAGAATATGTTTGTCCTACTATCTCATTCATTTTCTCTTCATCACTTTTCATTAAAAAGTTATTGTTTACCAAGTGAGGATTTCGTAACCATCATCGGTTACAACTAGTTGAATTTCCCATTGTGCAGACAGAGACCCATCTTTAGTTCTGACAGTCCAGCCGTCACTTTCCGGTTTGGTAATTTTATACTTGCCCATGTTAACCATTGGCTCAATTGTAAAACACATCCCCGGAGGCATTATTAGATCAGTTGTTGAGTGTTTTGTGTGAGACACCCACGGTTCTTCGTGAAATTCTAGGCCGATGCCATGGCCGCCATATTCTCGCACGACGCTGAAGCCTTCTTTATCAATGTAGTTGTCGATTGCGATAGCTAGATCAGAGAGAACAAACCAAGGTTTAACCTTCTCAAGACCAACATTGATAGATTTTTTAGTCACATCAATTAGCTTTTGTGTTTTTTTATCAACCTCACCAATGACAAACATGCGACTTGAGTCCGAGTAATAACCATTTTTTTCGGTTGAGCAATCTACAT
>CAVFJE010000079.1:0-5489 GCA_963622845.1 Dialister sp. CAG:486 | reverse complement strand
GATTGACATAGTTGCTCCTTGTCATTTTGAAATTTAATTGAACTTAAAAATTATATAACACGCTTCTATTTTGGTTTAATAAAGTTGAGAAAGTTTGATTGTAATGGGAAACGCCTCTTTGAGCGTCTGATATATAGGACATTTGAGTAGTGATTTTGAAAAAAGCTCTTTACTTTCTTCCTCTTCTAAAAAAGAATAGTAATAAATTTTTAATTCAAGACTAACGATTTTGGATATCTCATCGTAACCTTTAACATTTGCTAATGTAAGTGGATTAGACAAGCTAACTTTTGCCTTGCATTCTAGATCTAGCAAATCTTCCCCTTCGTTAGTGAACGTCTCAATCATGTTTAGCATAATTTCAGATACTACCGAGGTTGCCAGCAGGTCAAAAGAGCTCGGCTCTTTGCTTTCTCGGTCGAATGTAAGAGAGTTCTCTACGCGTGTGCTTGAGGCAGACGAATAAACCTTAATCGAGCTATTTTGCTCGATAGCTCGAAAGTCGGCTTCATATATTTGAGATTCTATTACTCTCACTGGTCAACTAAATCCCAGACCTAAGGATCGAAGATGCTTCTACCAAGGTTTCAATTTTGCTCTTAATTATTGAATCTGTTGAAACTGGTCTCGGTGAAAATGTGGCAAATCCGCAATCAGGATTTAAGCCGATCCTATCTGGTGGCAAATATTCCAGCGCTTCTCGAGCTCTTGCGCAAATATCACTTGAATTCTCGATCTCGTCAGATCTTGGATTTTGAACACCTAGTCCGAGCGTTGTGTTTGCTGGATATCGGCTGTCTTTTAAGAATGCTCCAAGTTCGCCAGCTCTAGGCGTAGAGAATTCTAGAGCCAAGATATCTGGTGCTACTTCGCTAAATAAATCAAGAAGAGGAGTGTATGGACCGCTAAGCAATATCGACTCATCTCTTGACCAATTGCCGCGACAAACATGCAGAGCACACGTCAGCTCTTTTTCTTTTGCGTAGTGCACAACTGATTTGATTAAATGACATGCAAATTCGAGCTCTTCTGCGGGATCTTTTTTCTGTGAGAGAGCAGCGCACATAAAGGTTCTAGTTTGAGTTGGCGAAAAGACTACTTCAGTCAAAACTGGCTCATCTAATTGAATCAGGTCAGCTCTGGCTTCACAAAGTGCGTCAATCTCTTCTTTGTAGATCTCAATTATTCGCTCTCCCAATTCTTCTTTAGAAGAGTAAGCTTTCTCGCTCAATTCTGGCAACCACATGCTTCGGGTAGTCAAATAAGGACCGGGAAGAGTTAACTTGGCAGGCTTATTTGTAAACTTGCGAATCAAATCTAGCTCGTCTTTGACTAGTGATGATTTGAGAGATATTTCTCCCGCACAAATAGCATTTTTTATTGAGGAAGCAGGAACATCAAGTGTTGAGAGAATGACTTCAAACGATTGCTTGTCATCGATGTAGTCGAGCATTTCCGACATTGTCATCTCGCGCACTCCATATAATTTGGAGGCGATAAACGATACATAATTGTCTCTCGAAAGCTCTCCGCTAACAATATAGTCAAGCCCAAGACTGTCTTGCATCTCAACGATTTCTCTAGTTTTATTCTCGATAATGTTGTCGAGCTCACTAGGCTCAAGGCGTCCAGCTTGAACTAGACGCCTTGCCTTCATAATTTCATCTCCTCTTGGAAATGAACCCATCAAAGAAGTAAAAAATGGTTTTAATTTTTCTTCTATCATATGCTTTCTCTAAAACCTGATTTCAACTACATAGATGCGTTAAATTGGCTTAAGAAGTTCAAGTATTCGTTAGCTTCTGTTACTTGCGCAAAGCCACTTGTTCTGCCTGGTAACCATTGCTTTAGACCTTCCATATCCATAATTTCTTTATGGTCTGGGTCGTTGTAGTCCATCTTTAGCATGCAAGTTTCAAAGGCCTTAATCTTCTCGTCGCTTAGATTAGGACTTGCAGTGAAAATGCAATGATCATATTCTGGTGTGGTCACAACAACGGTGGTGGCATTTTTATCGAGCGAGCCATCTGTTGACCAAGCGTTGTAATTGTCGATTAGCATCCAAGTCGCATCTAGTTTGCCCTCGTTGAAAGCATCAAGAGCGTCTTTTTCTCCACCGACATGATCACCATGCAAGCCGACACCTACATCAAACCTGACATCTTCATAATCGCTGCCAAATTCAAGACCGTTTTTGTGCATCAAATTAATAGGGATAAGGCGTGCTTGTGGTGAGTCGATTGCTCCGAAGCCTACCTTTTTGCCTTTCAGATCACCGATTTCATTTATGCCCGAATCTGTCTTCGCAATGCAAACAGACCTTACGCCTTGATCCCAATCACGCATCAAACTAAACTTCTCTTTGCCATCAAAGCGGATGTGAGCATCAAGATGTGCAAGCGGAGAGTTCCACGCAAGGTCAATGTCGCCTGCCTCAAGGCCGTCTATTTGTAACTTGTAATCTTTGTAGAATACAGGTTCAAGATCGAGATCTCGCTCTTGAGCAAATTTAGCAATCATATCCCAAATAACTGTAACTTTAGGGTCGTAAATGACTGCTCCTACTTTAACTTTTTCCATTTTTCTATACTTCTCCTCAAAATGTATTCTGTTGACTAAACTAGAGGTTGACCCGTTAGAGCTTTGCCTAACCACACAGTTAGAACGTCCACTGATGGTGCCATGATTTGACCAGCGTATGAGTCGCGCATCAAACGCTCGATTTGTGTAGCTTTGTTGTAAGTCTTGCCGCCGCCGACACGCATTGCAATGCGAGATGACTCAATTGCATTCTCTGATGCATTGATTCTAGCCCCGATAATCTTGGCGAGTGCTTCTTCGTCACCATTAGTCAAAGCAATTGCAGCTTCGCGTGTGAAAGTTTTTGAGTTTTGAGCCATTACATATAGCTTAGCCAAGTGAATTTGAACAGTTTCAAATTTGGAGAGATTTGTTCCATCTGGGTACTCTCTTGAGAGGGCATACTCTGTTGCAAGACGTGATTGCATCGCTGTTAGACCTGAGTATACGCCTGCAAGACCAATGATGAATAGAGGAGCGACCAGCTCGAACACTTGACTCATGCCATCTCCATCGTCACCGATCTTGAACGAATCGTCCAATGTGACGTTGTCCATCTTCATAGGGCAAGATGCGTTGCCTCTCATGCCAACTCCTTGCCACTCGCTCATCTCGAATGAAAGACCATCGCTCTCATAAGGTATGCACCAATTGTTGATTTGACCTGGGTTTTTGATAGATGGAGCCAAGACGAGATAATAGCTAGCTTCCTCAGCAGATGTAACCATTGACTTGTAACCATTTAGCGTTGTCTTGCCGCCGTTTTCTTCTGCCGTAATCTCAGGCTTGTAAAAGTGAGTTCCTGTACCAAATTCAGAGTATGCAAGTGCAAGGAACTTATTGTTTTCAACTACATCTTTGATGACTCTATCTTTGAGAGTTGCGTTTCCCTTTGCAAGGATACAATTGAGAGCAACATTGCTCATCATGTAGCAAAGACCAACCGTTGGGCAAGATTCTGCCAATGCAAGCACTGCCTCTTGATGCTCAACAGGTCCAAGTCCTAAGCCACCTTGTTCTTCTGGAATTAATAGTTTGAAATATCCATGCTCACCAAGAGCCTTAAATGTCTCACGGGGAAATCTTGCCTCATCATCAATAACTTTTGCATATGGATCAACAAATTCTTTAGCAAACTCTCGCGTTTTCTCATAAAAACTTGACATATTAATTACGCACCTTTCATTCAAAATAATAATAATTAAATTACATGCAGAAAAAAATTGCCTGACTTCTTAAAAAGAACAGAAAAGGTTACAGAATAACCACATGACGATAAATGTCACAAGTTCTTTTAATTGTACACCTTCTAGAGTAGAAATAAGCCCCTAAATTTATACATTATTGCCAATTATGAGTGTTAATCATGTTTAGAAAATCTTCTCGATACACTCTTTGGTGTATGAGTCCTCGTATGACACGCTGATCGTACAATATACGCGAGTGGTATAATTTTTATTTCAAGCGCACAAAATAGGCGGGATGTGGCTCAGTTTGGTAGAGCACCGCGTTCGGGACGCGGGGGTCGCAGGTTCAAATCCTGTCATCCCGACCATTCTTCTTATAATAAGAGTTAAAGATTAAGACGGAGAGAAATGTCACAAAACGACGAAACAGTTATTTATCGCGACTTAGAAGAAAGAGACATTGACGAGCTTGCACTTCTTTTGGCATCAATTTGGTGGGCTTCTCCAGACGGTGTGCAAGCAGATCTTGAGTTTGGCACTGTCGACTTAGCTAATTTGGCGAATAGGGCGACGTTTGCACAAGTAGCAGAGATGGATGGTGAAGTCATTGGATATATTGCTGCGCGCTGTGGCAATCCTGATTTTGAAACAAAAAACTATTGGAGAAAATTGGGAAGGGATGCTTATTCTAAAATTGAAGAGAAGTCGTATGCAGCTGCCAAAGATTTAGCAGATTATTATGTTTTTGAAGAGCACGCTCACAACGTAATGCTCAATCAATGTGATGAGGATCTGTCCAATGAGCTTGTCTTGTTTGCAGTTGCTGACAAAGCTAGGGGTCGAGGTGTTGGCTCAACGTTGTTGAAATTAGCAACCGATTACCTTAAATCTCAAGGGGCAAAGAACGCTTTTCTTTTCACAGATACATCATGCAATTGGCAATACTATGAAAAGCGAGGGATGGAGCGTATTGCAAAATATAAGTCGAGTGAAAAGGAGATAGCAGAAGGGCGCCCTTGCGAGTTATACATCTATAAGTTTACTTTCTAGATAGCTAAGAGCTCGGCTTTTCTAAATTTGTGACATAATAACAAGCTCTGTGTTAAAGATTCTCAAATATACAAAATCTAGCGATCTTTCACTCTCAATTGTGGGTTTGATATTCATAGTTTCTCAAGTTTTCTTTGATTTGACTTTGCCTGACTATATGGCAGAAATAACTAGACTAGTTAAAACCGAAGGCTCTGATTTGACGCAAATTTTAGTTGCTGGAGTGCAGATGTTAGGATGCGCACTTGGGTCATTTGTCTCCGCAATCATAACTGTTATTTGCTCGTCAAAGTTCGCGCTATCTTTTGCAGGAGATTTGCGTCATAGAATTTTTAGCAAAGTTATGAAATTTTCGGCTGCAGAGATGTCAAAGCTGTCAACCGCAAGTTTGATAACAAGGTGTACGAACGATGTACAGCAAATTCAACAACTAGTTGTTTTTGGATTCATGATGCTTCTCAAAGCTCCAATAATGGCAATTTGGGCAGTGTTGAAAATCTCAGGCAAACAATTTGAGTGGACCGAAGCAACAGCATTGACTATCATCATAGTTTTAATTGCAGTGGCAACGATACTTAAGGTCGTCCTACCTTATTTTAAGAGGATGCAAACGCTTATTGATGATGTTAATCGCGTTACAAGAGAGAACTTGAGCGGGCTAAGTGTAGTGCA
>CAVFJE010000078.1:0-3665 GCA_963622845.1 Dialister sp. CAG:486 | reverse complement strand
CTCTAATGTCGAGCAAATTGGTGCGTCTCAAGTTGTAAAGGTAGGCAGCGACAGAAGTGATGAAGATCTTGAGGTGGGTAGGTCGGCTTCAAAGGTTGCTCACATTTCTCTTTCAAAAAGGGTAAAGGGAGTTGCTGTCGGTGGCTTTGCTATATTTGGAATTATCCTTGGGCGAATTGCGTCTATGCAAATTTTCAATTCCGAAAACTATGAAAAAGCTGCTAACAACAATCAATTCACGACTGCTAAAACACCAGCTAGTCGCGGTGTTATTTATGACAGACATGGACGAGAGCTCGTCTATTCAAAGATGATACAAACTGTTGTTGCAGAGCAAACTGTTGCTTCTGACACAGATGTAATGAAGAAGCTATCCGCAGTTCTAGGGTTGCCTTATGGCATTGTAAGATCGAGGGCGAATGACACCTCGTTGGGTGCTCAATCAAGACGAGTAATTGCAAGCAATGCGCGAGAGCGAGATGTTGCATATATCTTAGAACATTCGCAAGCATTCCCTGGAGTTTTCATCGAAAATCGAGCAGAGCGCACCTATCCTTATAACGCTCTTTGTGCTCATGTGCTTGGCTACACGGGATATCCAACACAAGAAGAGGTTGATGCGAGCAATGGAACACTTGCTCTTGATGATACTGTCGGGAAAAGTGGCGTTGAAATTCAATACAACTCACTTCTAGTGGGTGAGGCGGGGGCACGTCAAGTAAGAGTGGATGCAAATGGCAACATCGTTGAGATAAGAGACGAGATTGACCCAGTTAGAGGTAGTGATGTTTCGCTTACTATCGATGCACATGTGCAATATGTTGCCGATAGTGCCCTGGCACAAGCTTTGACAAACAAAACTGCAACTAGTGGCGCTGTTGTTTGCATTGATATGCGTGATGGAGGAATTATTGCGATGGCATCTGCGCCAACGTTTGATCCAAATGATTTTACGGGTGGTGTGCCAAGCGATATTTGGGAGTTGTATAGCGAAGCAACGTCATATGCGCCTATGCTAAACAGAAGTATTTCGTCAGAGTATGCTCCAGGTTCAACGATGAAGGCATTTTCATCCCTAGCAGGTCTTGAAAATGGATTTTGCAAGCAAGATGGTTCTTATTATTGTAAAGGGCAATGGGATGGCTGGTCTTCAGGCTTGGTGCAAAAATGTTGGAAGACAGCAGGTCATGGTGGCATAAGTCTTCATAACGGCATAGTAGAGTCTTGCGACGTTGTTTTCTATGAAATTGCAAAAGCGTTCTTTGACAATTCAACATCATCCAACCCAACAGTTAGTGAGACTGCATTACAAGATTATTATGAAAGGTTTGAATTTGGCAAAAAGACAGGAATAGATTTGCCTGATGAGACAGCAGGTCTCGTGCCAACGCCCGCTTGGAAAGCTGAGAGATGGAGAAACGTGCCGAGTGAGGCTACTTGGCGTGGCGGAGATACAACAAATATGATTATTGGGCAGGGCAACATGCTTGCGACGCCGATTCAACTTGCAACGTCTTATAGTGCAATTGCAACTGGCAAAATTATGAAGCCCCACGTTCTTAAAGAGATCAAGGGCAGCGACGGTGGAGTTGTTCTTGAGCATGAAAATGAAGTAATCGCAGAGCCTAAGATGAACGAGTCCGACATTGCCTTTGTGCGAGATGCACTTCACGATATGGCAACGACAGATGCTACGGTTGGCAGACTTGTGCGCAGAGCGGGCATAGACATAGCAGGTAAGACTGGTACAGCAGAGCATTCGGGCAAGCGGCCAGATGCACTTTTTGTTGGATACGGACCGTATGATGACCCAAAATACGTATGTGCTTGCGTGCTTCAAGCAGGTGACGGAGGCGGTGAGTACGCAGCTCCAATAGTAGTTGATGTTTTGTCAGCAGCTTTTGCGGGCGAAAATGACGGGTCTTTGGAAGTAGGACAAATTGCAGGGTATGATGGAGAGGCATTGCTCAACCCCGATAACTCTTCAAATTCATCAAGGAGCGACTAGATAAGACATGGCTGATCATCTTCCACAGATTTCGCAATTTGGCACGCTAACGCATTCGCCTCTTGGCAAAGGCAAGCACAAATCATCTTTTAAGATGCCTAGGCTTTTTGAAGGGTTTAACGTTGCACTTCTAGTTGTTGTAGCTCTGCTGGCAATATTTGGACTTGTAGTGTGCTATTCTGCCATTTCAGGCAATGAAGAGTACGCTTTTTCTCGTCAATTGATGGGACTGGCAATTGGACTAATCGCAGCCTCTTTTTTCTTTAGGCTAGATCATAGAGTTTTTGCGAAGGCGACAATTCCACTTCTTGTAATCTCTGTCGTATTAATTCTCTCTCCACATTTGCCCATTATAGGAGTAAGTGCTATGGGTGCAAAGTCGTGGGTGAGAATAGGGCTACAATTTCAACCTGCTGAATTTGCCAAGGTAACAGTCATTCTTTATGCAGCATCTTTAGTTGGTAGGTATGGCGGACAAATATCCAGTCTCTTTGACTATTGCAAAATTGTAATTTTCTTGGCGATACCATTCGTGTGCATTCTAACACAGCCAGATCTTGGCACGGGGCTGGTCTATCTCGTGATATCCGCAATCGTTCTAATAGTTGGAGGAGCACGGTGGAGATATATAATCGCGACTATAATCGTAATAATAGGTGTGTTTTTGACCGTCCTTCTAATTGACGAGATGCTAAAGACGCAAAGTAGTGATGGTACTTGGGAATATAAGTTGCTTAAAAATTATCAACGATCTCGCCTCTTTGTATTCTTGAATCAAGATAGCGCAGACACAACATCAGAGGCATACAACTTGCAACAAGCAATGATAGCAATTGGCAGAGGTGGCCTTTTTGGCAAAGGTCTTTTCGCTTCAACGCAATCATCTTTGGGATTTTTGCCCGAAGCATCGACAGACTTCATATTTTGCGTTTTAGCAGAGGAGCTAGGATTTGCTGGCAGTCTGTTTCTGATCGTGCTATATGCTGCACTCATCTGGATAACGGTCTCTATCGGGCGTGATTCAGGCAATCTCTTTGGTATGTTATCATGTTTAGGTGTGAGCGCTATGTGGCTCTTCCAAATTGTAGAGAACATCGGTATGTGTTGCGGAATAATGCCAATTACAGGCATTCCTCTACCATTTGTGAGCTATGGCTCATCATTTATGATAGTGAATTTTGCGTGCGTAGGACTAGTAGCGAACGTATATAAAACCTCAAACGAGGGGCCTATCAACGAAAGAAAAGGAAAGGATGTTAAGAATGTCAAGACCCACAGACATTAGGAAGTGGATAAAGACAATTGACACGAAAAAATTAAAGGTGGAAATTGACGCAATCGTCGATAGCACAGATGCGCCTCTTAACATCTGGTTATACATAGATTCGAGCGCTGATGGGGACGTGTGCGGAGCCACAAGAAATTTGTTTCTAACTTCTGCACCAAATGTTAGGGTACAAATTATTTATTTCGACGATATACCTGCTACTTTAGAGAAGGGAAGTGATTTTGCAATCGTTGTTGCAGGCAGGTCATCGCGAATTGTAGATATAACGAACAACCTTCGAGCAATTTCAGTTCCAGCTTTCATTGTTGTGGGAGACGTGGACGATTTTTGTGCTTCAACCAGCGATGAAGACTTGGCATCTCTCGATGG
>CAVFJE010000077.1:0-6078 GCA_963622845.1 Dialister sp. CAG:486 | reverse complement strand
TCACATTGAGATGAGCGAAAGTGTTTTTCAAGATTTGAAATTGGCTAAAAAGCAAAACTACCAGCGCATTTACTCACAAGAGGGAATTTTGGAGAAGTCATTTTCAGAAGTGCAAACAATGTTTGAAGAGCTCTACGAAAAAATGCTTGACGACCTCATCTCTGGTGATGAGAGCTCACCGATATTTCGGCATCACGTCAAAAACTTAGTTGAGACCTCTCACTACATCACAAAAGAAAAATATCTTGAGACTGAACCTAATGTCGTTGTTTGCGACTACATCGCAAGTATGACCGACAATTATTTTGTCAACCTTTACGAGCATACATTCCCACAGAGTGCAAAGAAGGTTTATACTCGAGATTATTGCGAAGGGTTGTAGTATTCGAGCGCAAAAGCTCCCCCTCTTAACTATAACCCCTCACATCATAATTTTACGAAGCTAGTGCTACCCCTAGTTTTCTGCACTCATCGAGTGCGTCATCGTCTGGCTCTAAATTTACAATTACAGATGCAATCACCAGGTTAGCTCCCGCTTGCTCACAACGCTCTTCCCAATCTTCCATCCATTGGCCCTCACCCCAGTCATAAGACCCAAAGAGAGCAATATTCTTGTCGCTCAAAGACTGTTCAAGACTGCCAAACATCGGCTCAAATTCTGTGTCTTCGAGCTCTTCAGAACCCATCGCTGGGCATCCAAAAGCGATAGCGTCAAAATCATCAATCATCTCGGCGCTAAATTCGTCGGGAGCAAATAGCGCGACATCTGCTCCAGCCTCGCGCACACCTTCCTCGACCCCATGAGCCATCGTTTCGGTATTGCCTGTGTCACTCCAATATACAACAGCAACTTTTGTCATATTTATCTTTCCTTTCATTCATGCCTGTCATAAATTTTAGTTAGCAATAGCTAACTTTTGATAAGCATAGCATAAACTATTGAGTTGTCAGAGGAAAAATATCTTTGATTGTTGTATAAAAAAGACCAGACGATATTGGGTCTGGTCTTTAAGCATTTATGATAGAAATTCGATAAATCTAAATTCTGAATGAAGGATATACGTTTAGAGCAAGATTTGCGTTCCCATTATCATCCTGACAAGGCGCCGATAAACCATCTCTCGTAAAAGCTTGATTACAGAAAAACACTCTTACGCTGCTTGCTTGCCCGCTATAATTTCTTGCTGAAAGTGTAACCTCAGATTGGTGTGTCGTATCAAGTGGATAAGCTATCACCTGTCCACCAGTTGACTTGAACGAAACACCTACATTGCCAGTCCAATAACGAGATGAATCGCTACAACCCTTTGCAATCGTACCACTTCTTGTCTTAGAATTAACACCATGTGTATACCCTGAGCTACTTGCATAGAACTTCGTATTCATTTGTGTTGAATATACATAATGATAGCAACCATGTACAGGATTTCCAGTCGTACTAAAATTCACGCCTTCAGAATAATACCAATAACCCATAATAGTGTTTCGAAGGATCTTGTTCCCGTCCCAACCAGTTTTTGAAACTGTTTGCAACTCTTCAACTAATTTAGTTCAGCTTCAGGATCTGCAGCGTTTGCAGGTGCCAGCCAATACCCATCTGTTACATTAGCATTCTGCCATTTCGCATAAAGATCTAAATTTGATGTAATTGCATCTGTAAAGTCAAAAGATTCACTCAAGTTCTGATCTCTATACCAACCGATGAAATTCCATCCTGTCTTAACTGGGTTGTTTGGTTTTGATGGAATTGTACCATTATAGACAGCTAGTGATCCTTCACCACTTCCTCCATTTAAGTGCAAATTGACACAATAGTATGTAAATTCTACAAAACCATCTGCGTTGGATCTTAAAGTTGCTACTGGCACTGCATTGCCTATTCCATGAAGTGTGACATTCAAATTTGAGACTGGCACACCGAAAGAATCTTTTATGGTCACATTTATATCTTTTTCCATGTAGTTAAAGATGATAGTAATGTCTTCTATCACAGGCTCAATTGATGCTTCTACCCATTTTGCGTAAAGCGTAAAACTGCTCATAATTGGCGTCGAGAAATCATACTTGTCAGCTTCCGCAAAGTTTGTGCTCTTATACCATCCATCGAACCTGTAGCCGCTATGCGCTGGATCAGCAATCTTTTCAATAGTTGAGCCCTTTGCTATTTCTTTCGTGATCGTCTGCCCTAGACCATGAAGATAGAACGTAACCTTTACTTTATCTTTGTCAACGTTATCTCCGTCATTACCTGACGTCCAACCTGCGTAGAGCGTCAAATTTCCAGATGGCATTGTTGAGTGATCAAAGCTAAATGACTTTGTGCAAGCTCTGTCATAAAACCAACCCTTAAACTCTCTTCCACCTGTAGGATTAGGAGTAGTAACTGCAGGAATCTTGTCTCCAAACTTAACAACCTTAGATGTTTGACCGCTCAAAGTCACGCCATTACCATCGAAGGTAACTGAGTATTGCATTCTTGAATAATTAATTTGAACGACAGTTGTGTTTTCGCTAATAATTTTATTGGTGATATCCCCTGCAACATATCCAGGATATGAATTAGCAACAGCTTGTGTTTTGTTCTTTTCAATGCCTGAGACTACTTGTGTTTCTTTAACGCTATAAGAGTTGTCTGCATTTTCAACCCTGTGCTCGACTGTGTAATAATTTGGAGAAAAGCTCCAATTTGTAGCCATTGTACATTGAAAAACACCTTCTGGAGTCTTAGGCGGATTTGTACCATTTTTGTCTTCTTCCAGAGCCCAACCGTGTGCACTAAGGCCTTGCCATTCGCTCTTTGATGATGTGTAGTGGTGAGCAGAACCTAACGCCTCATTGTAGCAAGTATAAATTGGCGTTGAACCACCGCTCATAAACCAATTTGCTTCTCCGTCATCTACCCATCCATAATTTGAAATCAGCGATTCCATCTCTTCACTGTCGGCAGTGTAGTAGTGGCTTGATTTGCCCATTGCGCCGAGTGATTCGTTGTAGAGTCTGTGTACAGTTTTAGTGTTTGAAGAGGAAGTCGGGGCGAGCCAATCGATGCCCTCCCCGATCCAATAATCTTGGTCCAACGCACACTTTTCAACCCAGCCATCATATTCTTGTTTATTGGTTGAGAAAAGGTGTTCAGATGTGATCATGTTATACATACGATACACTGGACTTACTCTAGTGTACTGAACCTCTACATTAGAAGCGACGCTTGCAACCCCAACGCTTACTTGGTGCTCACTCGTAAGATAAGATTTGAGCGAATCGTAAGTCGTAAGTGTTCCATCTCCACCAACTCGTCTCTTATATTGAACATTGGAAGTTTGAACGCTGTCAACTTTGTTGAGCTGGCTCATCGAGACCTTTGTAACTCCGTCAACTTTAATAGCTGTAGGAATTATAAAATCGTCACCAACAGCCGCTCCCTTCCAATTGACAATAATTTCGTCTCCGCTATGATAGATGCTTCTATCAAGTGTAGCAAGTGTTCCACTTGTTGTCCCTGTAGCTTCAATAGTAATGTCAACTTGGGGACTGCCACCTTGCTCAGACGAGTTGTCTTCAGCAATCGCTTTCTGAGAGCTGAAACTAAGTGCTCCCAGTATTCCAAGTATCAAAAGAAGAGTGCTTGTAAACAAAAACGCATATTTGACACTTACGCATCTCTCTCTCTCTCTCTCTAATTATTGAATTTTCTTTAGATTTAATTTGAGGATATTTGACATGCATAACCGTACGAACTCCTTTCATCCTCTCTCTCAAATGTTGTTAAATTAACAACACAACGTCTTTATTTTAAACAACAACGATGAAAGATAAACATGTCAAAGTGGTGTATTTCGTCCAAAATCAAAAAATACAACAAACTATATAAACGCTACACAGATTAGCAATTTGTGTATAAAAGTATTAGGTCACCTAAGCCAAGACTGACTATCACTCAACAATTGTATACAATTCTATACTGCTCTGGTTTTAGGACAAATGTAGACCAAACACACAAGTTCGCAAATACACAAATTATTTATCTACAAGCGCGTCTCTAATTTCTTGAAGTAACTCTTCTTTTTTGTCTGCTTTTGGGGCAATATCTTCCTTGACGAACTTCTCTCTCATATGCTGCCAAAGCTTAATGAAGAAAAAGATGCATGCTGCAACTATTAGAAAATCGGTAACATTGACTATGAAATTGCCGTAAGCAATTTTTGCTCCTCCAACTGTAATATAGAGTTCCTTGGTTTCAAGACCCCCAAAAATTAGCGAGATGACAGGCATCAAGATGTCTCCGACAAGTGAAGTGACAACTCTGGACAGAGCAGCGCCTAGAACCACACCTATCGTGAGATCGACAACACTGCCTCTTGTTATGAATTCCTTAAACTCAGAGAAGAGCCCCTTAGCACGCCTTCCGCTCTCCTCAATTCCGTCTTTTAGTTTATTAGTCTTGTTTGTTTTTGTTTTCGTGTCTTCCATAATGTTTGAAGTATGATGACAAACCGCTGCTATCTTTGGTCTCTTGCTCATCGCTAGCTAAAAGCTCTGGATGCTCTTTAGCATCCTTCTCACGAGCAGCTGCCTCTTCAGCTTCTTGCCTTGCAATTAAATCCTTTTCATGCAAAAGATAATCGTCCCATCTATTATTAAGAAGAGCTTGGCAAGCCTCTCCTTCAACAGTTTCTCTCTCAAGCAAGACTTTTGCCATTGTGTGCATCTGTTCTTGATTAGAATTGAGAATCTCATATGCTCTATCATGTGCTTCTGTCATAATCTCGAGTACAGCTTCATCAATCTGTCGTGCAGTGACATCACTATAATCTTGTGAATTTCCATAATCTCTGCCCAAGAACACTTCATGATTCGGCTGCCCAAATACAAGCATTCCCAGTGGGCTCATACCATATTGAGTGACCATAGCTCGAGCCATCTTTGTGGCTCTCTCAAGGTCATTGGAAGCACCCGTTGTAATATCTCCCGTAAAAATCTCTTCCGCTACTCGGCCACCCATAAATACAGCGAGCTCATCTAACATCTCAGACCTCGAATTCAAAACCTTATCTTCATCTGGTATGGAGAGCGTGTATCCAAGAGCACGACCTCTAGAGATAATAGAAATCTTATGTACTGGATCAGCGTGTTCTAGCGTATGCCCTACTAGCGCATGACCAGATTCATGATAAGCAATCGTGCTCTTCGTCTTATCGTTCATCACACGACCTTTTCTTTCAGGGCCAGCAATGACACGCTCCAGCGACTCGCTTACTTCTCTTTGCGTGATAATTTTCTTGTTCTTTCTCGCAGTCAAAAGAGCAGACTCATTCATCAAATTCATCAAATCAGCACCTGTAAATCCTGCGGTTATCTGCGCGATTGAATCCAGGTCGACGTCGCTGCCAAGAGGTTTGCCCTTAGAATGAACATCTAGAATCGCACGTCTTCCTTTAACATCTGGAGTGTCAACAACAATTTGCCTATCAAATCTTCCAGGTCTAAGAAGTGCTGGGTCTAAGACGTCACTTCTGTTGGTTGCAGCAATCAACACAACGCTGTCAGACTTATCAAAGCCATCCATCTCAACAAGCATTTGATTTAGAGTCTGCTCTCGCTCGTCATGTCCGCCGCCAAGACCCGTACCACGCTGCCTTCCAACAGCATCAATCTCGTCGATAAATATGATCGAAGGAGAAGCTTCACGGGCCTCCTTGAAAAGATCTCTTACTCTGCTGGCTCCAACACCGACAAACATCTCAACAAAATCAGATCCAGAAATGCTAAAGAACGGCACGCTTGCTTCACCCGCAACAGCTTTTGCAAGCAAAGTTTTACCAGTACCTGGAGGACCCACTAACAGACAACCTCGCGGAATTTTTGCACCAATCTTTTGGTATTTCTCAGGCGAACTAAGGAAATCTTTAATCTCCTTCATCTCCTCAACTGCCTCATCCACGCCAGCAACATCCTTAAACGTCACTTCAGGCCGCTCTTCGCTAAACTTCTTAGCTTTAGAATTGCCGAAACCGAGTTGATTTTGTTGTTGCTTCGCTACTTGGTTTAGGAAGAAAAACATGATTAGCGCAATTAGCA
>CAVFJE010000076.1:0-2317 GCA_963622845.1 Dialister sp. CAG:486 | reverse complement strand
ATAATAGGGTGATCTTTTTCATAACCAAAGGTTACGCTATCGAAGATAACCTCGCCTCGTTCTGTCTTGAAATCGTTGCCCGAATCGCGTCTGTCCTCAAATTCATCAGCTTGCAAAAATTCAAAAATTCTCTCACCTGCAGCAGCTGCACTTTGCAAAGATTGAACTCCTTGCGCGATATTTTGAAGAGGCTGCGTAAAGTATCTAACATACATCATGAATGCAACAATCACGCCTATCGATATGGTGCCATTCATGACTAAAATTGCTCCTACCACACAAATTGCAACATATCCTAAATTGCCAACAAATATCATAAAAGGCATCATCAAACCAGACAAACATGCTGCTTTAGTTCCTGATGTAATCAGCTCTTGATTGAGAGTGTCGAACTTGTCTATGCTTTTATTTTCTGCACTATACGCCTTGACAACCAATTGACCAGCGAATATCTCTTCGATGAAACCGTTGACAGCTCCAAGAGCATTTTGTTGATTTAAGAAATACTTTTGGCTTTTACCCATAATCAAAAACATGAATACAAAGCCTATAGCCGAAGACAGAATTGCTGTAAGCGTCATTGTTAAATCTGTGATTAGCATCATAAAAAGCGAGCCAATTAAAAGTGCGATTGCGTTCACAAAGATGCCTATTGCTTGATTGAATGATTGTCCTATAGTGTCAACGTCATTAGTCACGCGAGAGAGAATATTGCCGGTCGTTGTTTTATTTATGTAACCAAAAGTCACACGATTGATCTTATCGACAATGTCGCTACGCATTTTTTTTGTGATTTGATTCGTGACAGTAGCAAAGATCCAAGATTGCGTGACACCGCAAGCCCAAGATAGACAATAGAAAACAGCAAGCATAATCCCAAGTCTATAAACAGCATCTAGGTCTATACCAGCACCACCTGCACTTTTGCTCACCATGCCTTCACTTATCACGTCAGTCATTTTGGATAGAAGGTCTGGCCCAATAATAGTAAAGATAGCAGAAATAACAGAGCAAAGAATCGCAAGCACAATTGCAACTAGATACCCTTTTGCGAACTTCAACAATTTTTGCCAAGTAGGAAAGAAGTTTTTAGCTTTTTCTCCACTTCCAAGTTGAGGACCTGGACCACCAGTCCTAGCCTTTTTGAATTTAGTCTCGCCTATTTTATACTCTTTATCAGGCACTAAGCTCACCTTCGCTAAGTTGTGAGAGAGCGATTTGTCTATAAACCTCACAATCCTTCATGAGTTCTTCATGCTTGCCAGATCCAACGATAGCACCCTCGTCAAGCACGAGTATTTGATCAGCGTTCTTAATTGTAGAAATTCGCTGTGCTACTATAAGTCTTGTCACGCCTTCACACTCCTTTTCAAGTTCACCGCGTAGTGCTCTTTCTGTTGCATAATCTAGCGCAGAGAATGTATCGTCGAAGATGATGATCTCAGGTTTTCTAGCAACGCCTCTCGCAATTGATAGCCTTTGTCTTTGACCACCTGAAAAATTGGCACCTCCTTGTGCTACAGGAGCGCTAATGCCACCTTCCTCGTCTACAAATATGCTAGCTTGAGCAACTTCAATAGCTTTTGTTATTTCATCATCTGTAATTTCAACGCCTTGCTGCTCGCCAAATTTAATGTTGTGAGCAATATCACCTTCGAACAAAATTGCTCGTTGAGAAATATACGAAATTGTTTGCCTTAGCTTGGCTAAAGGATAATCTCTAACATTTATTCCATCAACTAAGACTTCGCCACTCGTCACATCATAAAAACGAGGAATCAAATTTATCAACGTCGACTTTCCGCAGCCAGTTGAACCTATGATTGCTACGGTCTCTCCGCATCGAGCCTTGAATGAAATGTTCTTCAAGATTTCAAGTTGCGAGTCTGGGTATCCAAACGAAACATCTCTAAACTCAACTTCGCCTGCTTGCACCTGCTCATTATCTCCATGATTTCCATCTTGAATTGATACTTTCATATCTAAGACTTCATTTATTCGCTTTGCTGCAACAGATGCTCTCGGCCACATCATGAATACCAAAACTAGCATCATAAAACTCATGAAAACCTGCATTGCATACATAGAGAAAACCATCATGTCGCTAAATAGTGGGGTCGACTGCTCAAGAGCAGAGGAGGCGATAAGTAGTGCGCCAATCCAATAAATTGACATCGTTAGAATGTTCATGCCCAACTGTATTGATGGCATCATGAAAGCCATCGCTCTCCATGCAAAAGTTTGGTTGCTGGTCAACGCTTCATTTGCAACTTCGAACTTATCGATTTGATACTCTTCGGCATTGTAAGCATGCACT
>CAVFJE010000075.1:1459-4206 GCA_963622845.1 Dialister sp. CAG:486 | reverse complement strand
GATCAGCCCTTAGCTCTTTGACAAGCTTCAAAGTCTCGTTAGTCTGCTCAGCTAACATGTCGCGTCTGACTCCACCGATCAAATTGAGGCCGTAAGTCTTTCGCTGTCCCGTAAGAAGGGCCGCCATATTCATAGCTTTTTCTCTAACTCTAAAGAAATGCATAAATCCAGTATCAAAGCCGCAATAATGGCAAACAAGACCTAGATTTAACATGTTAGAGTGCAAGCGCTCTGTCTCTAAACATATTGATCTTATGCACTCAGCTCTCTTAGGAACTTCAATGCCGATGGAATTCTCAACACTTTGTGCATAAGCAACCGAGTGGGTAAATCCGCAAATTCCACAAATACGATCAGCTAGAAATGTGATTGAGTCATAGACCATTCTTGACTCTGCCACTTTCTCCATACCTCTATGAACGTAGAATAGACGGTAGTCGGCATCTACGATATTTTCACCTTCACAGAAAAGTCTAAAGTGTCCTGGCTCGTCAGAAGTGATGTGCAAAGGTCCCATCGGTACGACAGTCGGCTCCTCAACCCCTGACTCATTTAAGAACTCATAGTTCTCGACTTCGCTAGCTCTAGCTGGACGATGACGATAATCCATAGCATCTTTTTGAAGAGGATGGAGATCTTGCGGCCAATCATCTGGAAGCACAAGACGTCTTGCGTCGGTGAGTCCAACAGCTTTTAGCCCCATCATGTCAAACGCTTCTCTCTCTGACCATATAACTGCAGGTACACGAGATGAAACTGAAGGATATTCCATAGATTGAGGAGAAATCTTTGCTGCTATGGTTACATAACAAACGTCCTCTTCCTCCATACTTACGATGTAATATACCCAATAATAACCATTGATTGAGCGCTCATCGCAACAAACCATATCAGGTAGCCAGCCTCCACGCTCATAATACATAAATTCAACACACTCAGGCAACTTTTCCTTTGGCACTTCGATAGTAAGCTGCTCAGAAGTCTGCCATGTAACATTTAAAACCGAACCTTCAATAGCAGCTGCAAGAGCTTTTACGTGAGATTCGCCCCGCTTTTGTGAACTGTTAGTAGTCAAATCAGTCATAAGTCTTTACTCACCATTCCCTTCAGTTGCTTTTGATAAATCTGATGAGGAAGTGCTTTCTTCTCCTCTGTGGGTTAACTTTAACGCTTGAGTAGGACATGCTTTAACACAACGTGGCCCAAGATCGTCATAAGCACAAAGATCACATTTAACAGCACAAATTTTCTCTCCTATCTCCCACCTCAAAAGGCTGGAAATATTGTTTGGCATATTAGGAGTGAAATTTGCAACTCCTGCAACTCCAGCAATAGAAGTTCCAGAAGGATGAATTGCTCCATAAGGGCAAACACATGCACAAAGCTTACAACCAATGCAGGTTTGCTCGTTGACCTTGATGCGATCTCCAAGGTGGCTGATGCTATTCACTGGGCAAACTGCCATACAAGGAGCATCTTCGCAATGGTGACAAGTGATTGAAGCTGTTACATTTGATCCATAGACTACTGTAAGTCGAGGTTCGCTTTGATCACCTGCACCCGAATGTCCATTTGAGCAAGCTGATTGGCAAGTACCGCAACCAATACACAGACCTGGATTAATCTCGATGAATGAATTCATACTATAAAATCCTTTTCATTATCAATCATTACTTTTTAGAAATTTTTCTAATGACTAATACAATTATTAAACCTTGATTCGACTAAACGAACCAACGAAAAAGACCTCTAAGAACATAGTTATTTTGGTCTTCTTCAGCTACCCCGATAATCATCATAACATAAAAAGTTTTACGAGCGTATAAAGTTTTTTTGAATTGAGAAGTGTATGTTTATAACTTGTTAATAACTGAACTTTTCAACAGTTTATCAACAATACTAATTATCAACTTCTTCGCTCTTAAAGACCTCTTTGATCCAATCTGTATGCAAATCCTCACCGATAAAAACGCCCAACGCCTCGTTGTCTTCGTTTGGTTCAGTTCCGCTGACTTGCCAAAGTTTACCGGCGATGTCAAATCTTAACCATTGGTTTGGACAAGGCAACATTCCTTTAGCTCTAACCACTTCCCCAAATACACCTAGAACTAGAGCATCCATCAAGTACAAAAGATGCCCTTCACTAGGAAGCTTAATGTCGCGAAGTGATACAGACTCAAACCCCGTGTCACTGTCGTGGTGATACTCACTATTGCCATGGTCGTGGTGATGATGCTCATGTTTATGAGAATGATGATCTGCTTGCTCATCTTCGCTATGTATATGAGCCTCTTTGTCTGTGCAATCGCGCTCTAGCAGAGAGAAAAACACGTATGGATCAAGCTTTTCCCAAGAGCCTGTTTCTATGTAGGCATCTGGATTTATCTCTTGAAGCCATGCACACAACTCTTGAACTTCTCCTCCGCCCATCATATTAGTTTTAGAAACCACTATAGCTTTTGTCGTTTTGACCTGATCGAGGTAAATTTCTTCAAATTTGTCTTTGTGAAGTTTCCATGCAGTGCCGTCGACGATGACTACAGGCTCAAGAAGTTCAATTCGCTCATAACTTACCAAATTGACATTATTTAATACACTTGATAACTTTGCTACTCCAGTTGGCTCAACTATCAAATAATCAGGGTCAAGTGTGTTAGATATCGTCAATACTGATGAGGCGAAATCTTGTTTTCCGCTACAACAAATGCAATTCTCGGTGCTTTCATAGATTGTCAAATCGTCAATCT
>CAVFJE010000075.1:0-1449 GCA_963622845.1 Dialister sp. CAG:486 | reverse complement strand
ATCTTCTTTAACTCCCTAGCATCGAGGTCTTGTTGACCGAATTCATTTTCGTAGATTACGAACTCTCGGCCAGTCTTTCGAGCCATCTCCTTTATAAATGTAGTTTTTCCAGAACCTAAAAAACCTGAGACTACTAGAACCTTCATTTAACTTTGTCCTTCTCTTATTTTTTGAATCAATTGTCAATTAACACAAAAAAGCCCGAGGCTTGACCTTAAAAATAGATAAGCCTCGGGTTGTCTTTAGCATATTAAATGCACAAATGTAAAAGTTGTATTATTCGTTAATAACAACAACTGGCTTAATGAGATCAGCTGGTTTGTCTCTCATCAAGAATAGAGCTTTCTCAACTTCCTCCCAACCATGGAAGACGTGAGTAATCTCTTTGCTTAGGTCAAGCTTGCCAGCAGTAACAAGGCTGCTGAGCTTCTCCATGCGTAGACGTCCGCCTGGCATCAAGCCGCCACGGATGTCTTTGTGACCCATGCCAACGCCCCACTCTGCGCGAGGAATCTTAACATAGTCACCTTCGCCGAGATAGTTAACGTTGCCAATCTTGCCACCTGGCTTTAGGCACTTAACTGCATCGATGAATGTCTCGCAATCGCCACCAGCGATCAAGACTCTGTCTACACCTTTTCCGCCAGTCTTCTCTAGAACTTGCTCAGCAATAGGACCATCTTTGTATGAGATGAATTCTGTTGCACCATATGCCTTAGCTGCTTCAATACAAAGTGGACGTGTGCCAACTGCAATGATGCGAGAAGCGCCGCGAAGTGCAGATCCTGCAACAGACATCAAGCCTACAGGTCCAATACCGATAACTAGAACTTCATCACCAAATTGAACGTCAGCAAGCTCAACTGCGTGGAATCCTGTTGGAACCATGTCAGAGAGAATACATGCCTCGTTTGGAGAAATTCCTGCTGGAAGATGTGCAAGGTTGCCATCAGCGTCATTTACATGGAAAACCTCTGAGAAAACACCATCTTTGCAATTTGAGAATTTCCAACCAGCTAGCATTCCGCCTGAATGCATTGAATAGCCTGCTTGTGCCTCTAGAGCATTCCAGTCTGGTGTAATTGCAGGAACCAAAACACGATCGCCTGGCTTGAAATCCTTGACGCAATCGCCAACTTCGACAACCTCACCTGAGCACTCATGACCAAGAATCATGTTGTGGCGATCACCAATAGCGCCTGCCCAAAGAGTGTGTACGTCAGATGTACAGATTGCAACCGAGAGTGGTTTGACTAGAGCATCAAGAGGACCGCATACTGGTCTTTCTTTCTCAATCATTCCTGACTCACCGATTTTTAACATTGCGTAGCCTTTCATAGAGCTACCTCCTTAGAAAAGAATAAAAAATAAAACAGAACTGCTAGGTAGCAGTGGTAACATTGTAGCACTTATCATCTTTTAAATTTTGACATTTTTAAAATTCTGCAC
>CAVFJE010000074.1:0-2606 GCA_963622845.1 Dialister sp. CAG:486 | reverse complement strand
CGTTCAATGGTATTGCAAATGTTGGACTTGTATGCCTCGAGAAATGTTTAGTGTAGGCACTATTAATTGTTATGGAGATATAAGAATGAGAATTTTACTAGTTAATCATTTTCCTTTAACTGGAAGTGGGAGCGGGGTGTATACTTCTAACCTTGCTAATTCTCTTGTGAAGCTTGGTCATGAAGTTTGCGCCGTTTTTCCTGAAAATCAACAAGTTGATGATAGCGAACAATTTAGAGTTTCTCCTGTCTATTTCACTAGTGGCACAAACGAGAAATTAGAAGGTGCCCTTCCATTTAACTTTCCTTGTTTCACAACGCATCCACGTTCATTGTTTTCTTTTGAAGATATGACCCCGCATCAGCTTGATGAATACATATCAGCTTTTAGAAGCGCAATAGAAAAAGAAATAGAAAACTTTAAGCCTGATGTTTTGCATTGTGGTCACATTTGGGTTTTGGCGGATGTTTGCACAGAATTTGGACTTCCAACAGTCATAACTTCGCATGGAACTGATTTAATGGGCATACAAAAGAGCTCTAAATTAGCTGAGTATGCATTTAGTGCTGCTGAAAGATGTTATGCGATTATTTCGATTAGCAAAGAAAATCTGTTCAATTTAAACGAGGTATTGCCAAAGTTCAAAGATAAATTTCATTTAATAACTAATGGCTATAATCCTGATGTTTTTTATCCTGAGGGAGTGAATAAAAACGATGTTTTGAGAAGTTTTGGAATAGATGAAAATTACGAAAAGATAATTTCATTTGCTGGAAAATTTGCTCATTTCAAAGGAATCGATGTTCTTTTGAAAGCAAATCAAATATACGATAGCGACGACACGGCAACCATTTTGGCAGGTGACGGTGAGCTATTTGATGAAATGACTAACTTAAAAGAACAATTGAACTTGCAAAATACTTTCTTCATTCACAATCAAACACATGACAAATTGCGTCAATTGTACAGCATTGCGGATGTCTCACTTGTCCCATCAAGAAATGAACCTTTTGGTCTTGTTGCAATTGAGGCAGGAGCTTGTGGTGCTCCAATAGTAGCTTCTAAGTCAGGCGGACTGCTTGATATAGTTAAAGATGACACTGGAATGCTGTTTGAACAAGATAACTTCAAAGAATTGGCACAATGTGTTAAGAGAATACTAGATGGTGAGATTGAGTTTGATAGGCAAAATATAGCCAAAGTTACTTATTCTAACTTCTCACAAGATATCTACACAAAAAAATTGATAGAACAGGTATACTTACCTAATCTTTGAGTTATTTTTAAAATATACAATTTTTAAGTAGGAGATCGAAGTGGAAAAACTTGAGATAATTAGCGATTTTTTTGGAAAATACATGGCAATAATAGTGTTAGTAGTCGCAGCTCTGGCGCTTTTTGTTCCTAGCACATCTCTTTGGGTTCAAACATCTTGGGTCAATTACCTATTGATGATAGTAATGTTTGGCATGGGACTGACACTCAAGTTGGATGATTTCAAGTTGATTTTCACTCGACCAAAGGATATATTTATTGGATGTATTGCTCAATTTGTCATTATGCCATCTCTTGCTTTTGCACTTGGAAAACTATTTAACCTCGACGCAGCACTTCTTGCGGGCGTTGTTTTGGTTGGAACTTGTCCTGGTGGAACGTCTAGCAATGTCATTACATATCTTTCAAGAGGCGACGTTGCGCTCTCCGTCGCAGTAACAAGTGTAAACACTCTTCTAGCACCACTTCTTACCCCCGCACTTACATATCTTTTACTAAGAACGACCGTTACAGTTGACGCAATGAGCATGTTCATCTCAATAGTTCAAGTTGTCGTCATACCTATTGCACTGGGTTTTGTTATCAACAAATTGTTTGGTAGTGTCACAGAGCGTCTAGTAAAGGTGCTTCCATCTGTTTCTGTTATTGCAATTTGTTTGATTGTTGCATCTGTTGTCTCGCACAATTCAGAGAAGATCATCTCCACTGGTGCAATAGTATTTCTAGTTGTAATCTTACATAACATGCTCGGTTATGCATGTGGGTTTGCTGTTGGCAAGATGTTTAGAATGGGCAAATCAAAGACTAAGGCAATTTCAATCGAGGTGGGAATGCAAAACTCCGGTCTTGCAACCTCACTGGCATCAAGTGCTTTTCCAAGTCTTGCTATGGCAACAGTGCCGGGAGCGATTTTTTCAGTTTGGCACAATATCTCAGGAGCAATTCTCGCAAATATCTATAGGCGCTGGATCGATTAATTTTCTTTAAAATTCATGACAGGCATCGCGAAAAATAAGTCTCTTAACTGGCAATTTAATTCATGCCTGGCAACAATTTTGATAATTTAGGAGGACTAGAAAACAATGATCAGAATACTATTTCTTTGTCACGGCAACATTTGTAGATCACCAATGGCTGAGTTCATCATGAAAGACTTAGTTAAGAAGAGCGGCAGGGATCAAGACTTTGAAATTGCATCTATAGCATTGACTACCGAAGAGATTGGCAACGACATGTATGGCGCCGCAAAAAAATGTCTCGACAAACATAAGGTTGCGTATACAAGAAGAAAAGCCTCTCTATTTTGTCGTGGAGATTACGACTACTACGAC
>CAVFJE010000073.1:0-6200 GCA_963622845.1 Dialister sp. CAG:486 | reverse complement strand
CTGTGCCAATTCTTGAATATTTCGACAAGGTGGGACTAACAAAACGAGATGGAGATGTGAGAATTCTTAAATAATTTCAGATTATTTTAAACTTGTTCAATGAATTTATTATCTTTCAAATGTTATGAATTTAACAGTCGAAGTCATATATAATTGAAATGTTTAAACATATGGGAGTGGATGGGGCCTGGTGGCTCCCGCGGCCTTCAAAGCCGTTGTGGGACGAGCAGAACGTCCCGGGTGTGTTCGATTCGCATGCATTCCCGCCATTTTTTCATAAAAGAGATAAACTCGGAAAAGTTGCATGTAAATGACTAGTTCTAACGAAAACAATAACGAAAAACAAGAAATTAAGCTCACGCGTTTAACTGAAAAAGGCGGTTGAGCTGCTAAATGGGGTCCAGGTGAACTCTCAGAAGTCTTAAAAGGCATACATCAAGATGTTTCAGTTTTAGGCGGAAATCTATTGCTTGGATTTGATACAAGTGATGACGCTGCAATCTACAAGATTAATGACGACACAGCTGCTGTTTTAACACTAGACTTTTTTACTCCAGTAGTCGATGATCCTTACCAATTCGGTTGTGTAGCTGCCGCCAATGCGCTGTCTGACGTGTTTGCGATGGGTGGTCAAGTCAAGGTCGCAATGAACATACTCGCATTTCCAAAACACCTTGGCACTAGTGTTGTCGGAGAAGTTTTGCGAGGTGGAGCTGATAAAGTCGTAGAAGCTGGAGGAGTGATCTGCGGTGGTCATACAATCGAAGACGATGAGCCAAAATATGGACTCTCCGTCTTTGGAACTGTTCACCCTGATCACATAGTAAAAAATGAGGGCGCTCGACCAGGAGATATTCTCTACTATACAAAAAAGATTGGCACCGGCATACAAAATAGTGCTTATAGAGCAGGCATCATCGCAGAAGAGCAAATGCAAGAAGTAGTTGGATATATGATGGAGCTCAACAAAGCAGCTGCCGAAGCTATGATACTTGCAGACGTCTGTGCTGCAACTGATGTAACTGGTTTTGGAATCGCAGGACACCTTCATGAGATGCTAGAACCCTCTAAAGTCTCAGCGACACTAGACTGGGACAAACTTCCGCTATACGACAGAACACATGAGCTCTCTGAAATGTATTGCAGACCAGGTAAAACAGACGGGATCATAGATTTCGCAACACCTTTTGTAGAACAAGGAAACCTTGATGACATTGCCTACGATGACATGATGGGCGTGCTTTGCGATCCTCAAACATCGGGTGGCATCCTTGCTTCAATATCTCCTGAGAACTGCCAGATCTTCGAAGAGGAATTTGAAAAGAGGATGGGGAGAAAACCTTGGAGAATTGGGCTCATAGAGAGTGGCGATGCTGGTAAAATAAAGATTGATATGTAAAAGTTAGATTTTTTGTAAAAAGAAAGCGAATAATAGAAAATATGCATGAGATGACACCACAGGAAGATTACGTAATCAATACGGTAAATAGCAGAGATGTCCACTTTATCAGGTGTTGGTTCGTAGACGTTTTAGGTCAAGCTAAGTCTTTGGCGATTGTTCCAAATGAACTTGAGAGAGCGTTTGATATCGGCATTCCTTTGGATGGAAATTGCATTGCTGGTTTTGAATCTCGAAATGAGGCTGATATTATAGCTTGGCCTGATGCTTCGACTTTTCAAATTCTACCATGGCGACCAGACGAAAAATGTGTTGCAAGAATGTTTTGCATCACAAAAAACCCAGATGGCACTCCTTTTGAATCTGACTCGCGCTTCATCCTAAGCGAAGTGCTCAAGCGTGCTTCGGAAAAAGGGTATCTAGTTAACATGAAGCCAGAGATCGAATTTTTCTACTTTAAGAGCAAGGAAGAGCCTAAGCCTTTAGATTTTGGTTCCTCGTTTGACCTAACATCTCTTGATTCAGCATCAGACCTTAGACGTGACACAGTTTTGACACTTGAGAGCATAGGCATACCTGTACGTTATTCTCACCATGAAATGGGTGCCGCACAAAATGAGATTGAGCTTAGAACAACTGATGCGATGAGCATGGCTGACTCGGTTCTTAGCTACAAATTGGCAGTCAAGGAAGTTGCAAGCAAGCATGGCGTATATGCGTCTTTTATGCCAAAGCCCCTTCAAGATCAACCTGGAAACAGCATGCATCTCAATATTCATCTCACAGATAAAGATGGAGTATCAGTTTTTTACGATGAGAATTCTTCTTCTGAGTACAAGCTCACGGAGCTTGCAAAGCAATTTATGGCTGGTGTTCTAAAATATGCGTCAGAGTTTTGTTTGCTCACCAATCAATATCAGAATTCATACAAAAGGCTAATTGCAAAGACTTGCAAATGCAACAATATTGCATGGTCAAGGCACAATTTGCACACCATGATGCGCCTGCCTGGTCATCGCCCAGATACCGAAGAGGGCTCAAGAATCGTTTTGAGAAATCCTGACCCTGCATGCAACCCTTATCTCGCTTTTGCAGCTATCATAAATGCAGGTCTTGCAGGTATCGAAGAAAAATTAGAGCTCGAAGATCCTAAAGAGGAAACTTCAAAGCTAGAAGATGATTGCAAAAAACTACCATCTACATTGGGAGAGGCGATCGAATCTTTTAAGAATAGCAAATTAATGAGAGAGACACTCGGAGAGCAAATTTTTAACTACTTGATTAAAATTAAGAGTGCTGAGTGGAAAAAAGAGATTTCTACAATTACGGAGCATGAATTAAAAGACTATTTGGCGGTGTTATAAGAAGATGGAAAAGAAAAAAATCTGGTTTATTGGGGACACTGTTGATTGCGCAAAAAAGTATACAGATGTCCTGCGAAAATTTGACGTAACAGTTCAAACTAGTAGGTTTGACAGCGCCTTTAGTGCGCTTAATGCTTATAACGACTCAGATTTAGCAATCATAGAGCTTCCAAAAGCAGGATTTAGCGATGAGATGATTGCGAAGGTAAAGCTATCAGATTATCAAATTGATACTGTCTTGTTTATATGCCCTGAAGAGTATGTTGACTCGCTACGACTTCCGCTACATTTAACTTGCGATTTTGTCATGGAAGATGCTGGTGTCCCTGAAGTAGTTGCAAGAATCAAGCATCTTCTATATCCAGGCAGCGAAACTACACGAAATGACATTATAACTGTTGGCAACATGAAGCTTGACATCGGCACTTATCAAGTGCAAGTAAACAACGAGCCTCTTGATCTGACATACCTTGAATATGCATTACTAGCCTTTCTTGTAACTCACCCTCGTCATTCATATACTCGAGATGAATTGTTAAAGCGAGTTTGGGGATTTGACTATTTAGGTGGATCGAGAACTGTTGACGTTCACATCAGGCGTATTAGAGCTAAAATTGGACCTGAAAATGCAACTAGATTAGAAACAGTTAGAGGTGTGGGATACCTCTGGAATTCCTAAGAGATCAAAAAACTTACATTTATATATGACTTTTTCAAATTGGATAGAAGTGATATGCGTTTTTGCGAGTGCACTTATAGCAACGATTGCTCTAACTCCGCTGGCAAAAAAAATTGCCATACATTTTGACGCCATAGATTACCCCGACAAAAGAAGAGTCAATGTCTCCCCAATACCGCGAATGGGCGGCATAGCAATTTTCGGCGGTATATGCATCTCTTGCATAGTGATGGCAGCTGGAAGATCTTTTTTTGGTTGGTTTGACCCGTTCCACACTTTTATTGGGCAAAGTGTTAATTATTGGCTCTTAGCTCTTGGGGTCACAATTATGTTTGGTGTGGGTCTCTATGACGATATCAAAAACATGAAGGCCAGATACAAGCTTATAGGTCAAATAATATCATGTACGATTGTTTCTTCTTCTGGGCTTGTTATTTCGTTTATCCAAAATCCTTTTGACCCAGGCAGCCTCATTCATTTCGGAATATTATCATGGCCAATAACAATTTTCTATCTGGTCGCATTTGCAAACGTTATTAATTTGATAGATGGCCTGGACGGTTTGGCAAGCGGAATCAGCATGATTTCTGCGCTTGCTATTGCGATCTATGGTGTATTGTCTGCAAGAGTCGACGCGATTCTTTTCTCTGCGATTTTAGTAGGGTGCTGTCTTGGATTTTTGAAGTCGAACTATCATCCAGCGAGCATCTTCATGGGTGACTCGGGCTCTCTTATTCTTGGTCTTTGTTTAGGAATAATCTCGCTCGTTGCTATTGCAAGAGCTGCGGTGGTGTTCTCATTGCTCGTGCCACTTTTGGCAGCGGGAGTTCCAATAACTGATACGGCTGTTGCGATTATTCGCAGGAAGAGAGCGCATGAACCAGTAAACGCACCAGATAAAGGTCACATCCATCACAGACTTATGGACGCTGGGTTTTCTCAAAAGAAAACAGTTTGGATTATGTGGATATGGACTGCTGTGCTTTCAGCATGCGGACTAGCATTTGCTGAGTTAGACGGTTTAGCAAAACCAATTTCTCTCATTTTAGCAGCATCTATTACAGGATTTGCGATCTTCAAACTTGAATTATTAACGCCAGTTCTAAAACACTACTACCACCCTAGAAAAAGAAGAAAAAGTATAAGGAGAGAAGAGAAGTGACGGCAATTAAAAAAGTACAAAATGATGACGAGATTAAAGCTATCGCAGATCTTGCCATTGAAATTTGGAATGAGCATTTTGTCGATATAATTGGTCAAGAGCAAGTTGATTACATGATCGACAAGTTCCAAAGCTTCCCTGCTCTTAAATCTCAAATCGGCAGTGGCTATGAGTACTACCAAATTATTTGCGACGATAAATTGGCAGGCTATATTGGTATTCACGAAGAGGATGGTCGTCTTTATTTAAGCAAGCTTTATATACAAGCTGATTTCAGAGGCAGACACTTGGCCACAGAAGCGTTCGAATTTATTGTTTCTAGGGCAAAAGAAAGAAATCTAAGCGACATTTGGCTTACATGCAATCGCTACAACAAAAAAACGTTATCAATCTATGATCATTTTGGTTTCGTTGTAATAGACGAGCAAAAAAACGATATTGGGGGCGGCTTTTTTATGGATGACTACATAATGAGCTTTAAACTCTAGCTTTTTGCTTCAAGAAGCTTCTTTCTCATAACAAAATTCCAAATTGCAACGACAACGGTCGAAACCAGCTTTGAAGCTGTAACAGGGATAAATCCATTGCCAAAGAGCTCAACGCCCGTCCAAATAATAATTTCATTGATGCCAAGACCGATTAGTGAAAGCGTGCAAAATATAATAAATTCTCGTCTTCTTGACATGTCATCTCGACGCTTGAAGACGTATTTCATTGATGCGAGATAATTAAAAATCAAAGAGATCATAAATGAAATTGCAGCTGCAATAACTGGGTCAACTCCGAAAAGTTGGCTGAGTACCATCAAGATTATATAATCTATTGCAAAAGCGATTGCCCCAACAACTCCAAATTTCATAAATTGCTCGATTAACTTTTTCATTACATCCAATCTATCTCTCTAAATAACTTTTTGCTAATTTTCTGGCTTTTTTATCAATCTCAAGCAATTGTTCCAAAGATTGCACAGTCTCGTTTTTAGTTTTTGACATAACAAACTTAACACACTTTGCAATATCTAAGAATGAACACCTGTTTTCTCGAAAGTTAAGGTTTGCAACTTCATTTGCCGCGTTCATAGCACATGGCATAACTCCGCCATCTCTGCCCGCATTGTAGGCAATCTTCAAACACTCAAAAGTATCAAGGTCAGGAGCGTCAAAATGTATGGTCCCTAGCTTGGTGAAATCAAGGCTTTGCACTGGCGCTTGGTCGCGCTTTGGATATGTAAGAGCATATTGAATAGGAATTCTCATATCAGTAGTGCCTAGGTGAGCTTTGACGGAGCCATCCTTAAATTCCACCATGGAATGAATGACACTCTCTCGCTGTACTACAACTTCGATGTCATCATAGTCGACATTGAACAGATGGTGAGCCTCGATCACTTCAAGGCCTTTATTCATAAGTGTTGCTGAATCGATAGTAATTTTGGGACCCATCGCCCAAGTTGGGTGCTTCAACGCTTGATCAGATGTCGCACTCTCAAGCTCTTTTGGCGTCATAAAAAAGAACGGACCGCCACTTGCAGTTATGAGGAGTTTTGAAATATCGCAGCTATCTTCTCCAAGTAAGCATTGAAAAATTGCTCCATGC
>CAVFJE010000072.1:17239-21337 GCA_963622845.1 Dialister sp. CAG:486 | reverse complement strand
GAGCGTAGGTGACTAAGATCGCAATGATACCTCCAACAGCAAGGGCAGCGAGGGTAATCATGAACGTCATGTTCCCGACTCCGATAAAATCGGCGATGAAGTTACTTGCTAGCCAACCTATAATCGCTCCAAGTGCACCTAAGAACAAGCTTGCTATTGTCTCAAGGACTAGGGAACGCAACCCTAAGCGCCCCAATTTAGCACGAAGCGCAATAATGGCAGCAACTACGACTACAAAATAGAACATGAAGTATGAAAAAGCCACGCCAAGCATTCCGAAATAATTGATCGAGACGACGCAAAAAAGAGATGCCACAATTGTTGCTCCTGCATATGACGCGCTGTAAAGGCCAAGCTTGTGCATAGCGGCAAATACATTTTGCAAGTAAGGAGCGAGTGCATAGAAAGCAAGCGAGCTTGACATTACAGCCAAAGTATTTATTGACAGCGCGAGCTCATCGTCGTTAAAGCTGCTTGATCCTAGTAACGACATCAAAAACTTTGCGAAAACAATCAGATAAAAAGTGAATGGAATCATGAAAAACAAAATTTGGCGTAAACCTTTAACCGCTCTTAATTTGAAATCTTCCAATTTGTTTTGAGCAAAAAGGTCGGAAAGTTCTGTAAAAGTCGCTGTTGAAATTGGGACAGACAAAAGGGACGCAGGAAGAACAAACCATACTCTTACATAATAAAGAATGGCAGCACCTGAATCGTTTCCGTAAAGAGAGCACGATGATTGAACAGAAGCCAGAATAGCGGCGCATATGGTCACAAGTAGCGAAGGTATACCGATTTTGACTGTGTCGACAAGGCTCTCATCTTTCCAATTGACGTGAAACTTAAATTTTATGCCCGCTTTCCTAAGAGCAGGAATTTGCACAAATAATTGAATTGCCACGCCTAACGGGTTTCCGATGGCAATTATCAAAAATGCAAGCATGTAGTTGCTTTGTAGGAATATTCCCCCCACCAAAAATGATGCGATAACGATTATATTGTTGAAAATTGGAGCTGCTTGTCCCCAAAAATATTTTCGCTCTGCATTTAGAACAGATGTTAAAAGTGCAGAAAGTGGATAGAAGAGAACCTCGATACAAAAAAATCTCAAGAATATTTCAGCTGTTTCAAATGAAAAGGACTCCGTGCTTGCACCTGCAGCTTGAGTGAAGATTAGCGGTGTAGCGAAGATGAATGCCAAGACGGTGAGAGCTCCCATCAAAACGATGATTATGCTCACCATGTTTGATGTGTAAAGCGAAGCACCACTCATCCCCTCGTTTTTCTTGATTTTCATATAAACTGGCAAAAATGCTGTATAGAGCATTCCTGCTATCGTAATTTCAAATAGAAGCGAAGGAAGGTTATTTGCAACAGTATAACAACTTGCAAGCATCGTCGCACCCAAAACAAAAGCTTGAGCCCATGTTCTGATAAAACCTGTCAAACGACTGACAAGAACGATGCCTGTCATCATTGAGCTTGATCGAATTATCGCTTTATCTGTATTTTCATCTACGTTGTCTACCACCAAAACTCCTCAAATGATGCTATTTATTTTTCTACAATTAGCTTTCTCAAGCTCCTCACCTCAAATGTTATAAGCAACGACGTGACGATTACGCTTAGAATATCTGCCGCTGGAATAGCCGCAATAATCATAGTTATTGGGGTTTGTGAAAATACGCTCGCAAACATCGGGAAGATGATATAGAAGGGACCCAAAAATATGACTTGCCTCAGCAATTCGATGATCGCAGCTTTTATAGGTTGACCAGACGATTGGAAATACGAGCCAGCGACAATTTGGAAACCGACGAGTGGGAAAAATATCGTGTCGATGAAAAGTGCCCAAATTGCCATCTCTTCAAGGTGACCTGTAACGCCAAATGCCATCACAACTTCGTGCGGGAAAATATGAACTAAAAGTTGGCATAGACCAGCAAAGATTGCACCAGAGATGCAGCCATATTTCAGCGTTTTAAGTACCCTGCGCCAATTTCTAGCTCCATAATTGAAACCAACGATAGGCTGCATTCCCATTGCAATGCCTATACACACAGAACAAATTAGCTGAACTACCTTGACACTCACACCTACTGCCGCAAGACAGCCTTCAACTCCGAGTGAGTCGGTATGACCCCACATTCCAATAACATGGTTGAAAATTAAATTGACGAACGTCGCACCTATTTCAAGCGCGAATGAAGCAAGACCTAGAGCAAGAATTTTCTTGATGGTCTTCGTATGAGGCTTCATGCAACTAACTCTTAACTTAAATGGAGCAGTTTTGCAACGTGTGAAATACCAAATGACTGGTAGTGCTGCTAGTCCTTCACCTATAACTGTCGCAAATGCACTTCCTGCTACACCCCATCTCCAGGCGCCCACGAACAAGAGATTGAGAATTGCACACATCGCAACGCCGAAAACTGTAGCTGCAAGTGCTAAACGAGGTTTGCCCGCAGTTCTCAAAAAATTGTTCAAGCCAAAACCGAGTGACAAGCAAACATAGAAAATACAGAGAATTTGAACGAATACTTTAGTTTGATCCCAAAGCTCGCCTGTTGTGCCAATGAAAACTAAAATTGGGTCAATGAAGAAAAATCCTGCCAGCCCAACGATGGCAGCCACGACAATCATTAACATAGTTGAGTTGCCAAGTGTACGCTCAACGTGACTTATTGATCCTTCACCCAATTGAATCGCGGATAGCGCTGTGCCACCTTGTCCAACGAGCATCGAAAATGCCATGCCAACAGTCATGACAGGCATGACGAGTGTGCCGATTGCAACACCATTTTGACCTACGAACCAACCCAACATTGCTGTGTCGATGATGTTATAGAGCGAGTATATAACCATCGCAGCAATTGCAGGCAGCGAGAACTCAAAAAGTAACCGCCCGATTGGGGCGGTTCCTATTCTGTCTGTCGATTCTTGAGGTTGCACCTAGAATTGCCTCCTCAAGTCTATGAGACAAAATTTCATTACTAAATTCGCTCTCTAGTCATTACTAAATCAAATCTTGGGTCGTCTTTCCACTCTGTTGCCCATCTTGCACAGAAATGTCCTGCAGCTCTTATTGCAACCAATTGAGACAATACGCTGCATACCGCAACCACGTAAAACACAATTAACAAGCCAGGCATTAGCGAAAAGAAATAATTTATCAAAACAAGACCAACAGTTCCTGCAAGTCTACTATTCGTTGACAAGGCGTGATATAGAGCGTCTTCGCTGCCATATTGTGTGATTAGCATTGTCAAATAATTAGATGTGTTAGCTCCGACTAGAGCTCCATTAATAGAGAGAATAACTATTGAGAGTACAAAAGCAATGAGGGCTGTTATAAATCCTGGCACAAACCAAATAGCGAAGAGCGATCCATAGTGTCCTTTTGCTACACTCGAAACTTGAGATATGCCAAAACCTACTCCTACCTCGTCAAATATTGCAACTCTCATAACCATGATATTTAAAAACATCGAGACAATGACCGCAATTGCGATTGACACCAACGTACCTAAAAGCGGAATAAAACCAAGTGCCAACGTTATTACCCATGCAACTATCCACGTTACAACTCCGACGACCAATTGAAGAAGAAAGCACATTGCGCCGTTGACGAAACTTCTGTCTCCAAAAATGCTTTGTGGCATCTCGCCGATTCGACCAAAGAAAAGGTCTCTGCCCCAACGCATTGCATATCCTGCGTTAAACCAATTAAGTATTGGGATAAGTTCAACCAATCCCATAAGTGCAACTTTGCCAAACCAACCCTTTGACTTTCGAATGTCTCCCCAAGCTGCGCCTACACAACCATTTTGATAGACGACTTGCGTACTCGCTACCTGCTGTTGAGGCTCAACTTGTTGAGGAGCAGGCATGAACTGTTGACTTACTTGTGATGAGCCTTCGTCATTAATTTGAGGCTGCTGCGGACTTTGTTCTCGTTCATTTCCCGATACAACAGGTGATCCAACTCCATCATTTGAATTCAGCTCATTCGATGAATTTTCTTGCTTTGATTCTGGATTTTCGCTTTGATCCATAGCTTACCTCGCTTCATTTCAACTATACATAATGCGTAAAGAT
>CAVFJE010000072.1:15927-17229 GCA_963622845.1 Dialister sp. CAG:486 | reverse complement strand
CTTGAAGTGCGTCTCTCCAAGAATTTTTTACATATGGACACCAATTTGCGAAGATAACTATCATCACGAAACATGCTGTTACGGCGATCATTCCCAACCAACAATTGAATAGCAATGTAGTTATTAGTGACAACAAGAGCAGCGAGGCTCCAACAACTAGATAGTTCCTTTGAAGCTTTCTTGTACAGCCGTCAAATGCAACTTGGACACTCTCATCCTCGCCCAAAACTTTTTGATATTCAGCCAATTTTCTTTTGTACGACAACATTGTAAGAGCGAGGACAACAATTGAGATGCATATCAAAGCTATATTCATGATGAGAACATTGATCAAATAGTAGCTGCCATCGTCTGTCCACTTAGCTTCTTCAGAAATTGCGTAATCACGTCTTGCACCATGAGCGATCATCTCTCCATCTTTGTCAACATTGCCAAGCCATGACTTACTCATGACAACGTGTGCACTTGCTCCAGCACGTGAAGAGGACTTTTTCGAGCTAAAAGTATAAATTCCTTCCAAGAAATCTAGAGAACCTTCCGGTCCATGACCCCACCCCCAAATGTTAGAGCCAACTATTGCATCACTGGAATCGTCAATTGGCAAAACGAGCTTTGCATTGAGATTTGGAGTGGGTGACACAGAATTAGAAACATAATAATTCCAATACAACTCTGCAACGTCGTCGTAAACATAAACAGAGTTGTTAATGCTATAAACAACCTCCACAATCGCATCGTTTAGTTCTAAGAGTTCATCGCTTAGAGAGATATAAAGAGTCGAATTTACATCGTCAAATGTGAAGGAACCTCTCTCACCTATGTCAGTTTGTTTGTTGAAAGAAAGGTTGTTAGTCCAGTTGTAATCGTATCTTTTCGAAGTAAGACTAGTTATGGTGGCGTCGCTCTTAATTATTCTCACACCTTCAATTTTTAAAGTTGAGATATTGTTAGTAGAAGCGATGTTCCAATAGATGTTTCTTACATTCGCATCACTTGTTATACGCCTGTGATCAACAACATGCAAAGTTCCGTCTGTTTCCAATTGCGCTGTGATTTCGACATCATCAATTTCAAAGCCAGATCTAGTGTTGCAAAAATGTTGAAATCCTAGAACTGCCATGAGCCCGAGCATCACGAGCACGAGAATTACCACAACATATTTGGTTTGTTTTTTCATAAAAGTTATTTTACAAAAATGCGACTTAGAAATATTGTTAAAACATTCTTGTCCCTCTTTTTTAGTCTAGCAATTTAAAAAGAAAAACCGCTCCTCGCACTAGGCGAAGAGCGGCTCTTTGGACA
>CAVFJE010000072.1:6374-15917 GCA_963622845.1 Dialister sp. CAG:486 | reverse complement strand
CTTTGGACACTTTGTACTTAAGATATTATATAACTATCTCAATGTTGCATAAACAACAGCTTTGATTGAGTGCATACGATTCTCAGCTTCATCAAATACCTTCGATTGATGTGATTCGAATACCTCGTCTGAAACCTCCATCTCTGGAAGTCCAAATTGCTGATAGATGTCCTCACCGGTTGTTGTATTTCTGTCGTGGAAAGATGGGAGGCAATGCATGAAGATTGCATCTGGAGAAGCAAGCTCCATAACGCTCTTGTTTACTTGATAACCCTTAAGAAGATTGATTCTCTCTTCCCAAATCTCTTTTGGCTCGCCCATAGAAACCCAAATGTCAGTGTAGATAACGTGTGCATCTGTGCAAGCTTCCTTAACATCTTCTGTGCAAAGAACTGATCCGCCAGTCTCTTTACAGATGTCTTCGCAAGTCTTGATTAGATCGTCTGTTGGCTTTAGATCCTTTGGACCACAAGCAACAAAGTGAAGCCCAAGTTTAGCACAAACAACCATGAGAGAATTTGCAACGTTGTTTCTTGCGTCACCCATGTATACAAACTTGAGACCCTTGATGCCACCTGGGAAGTTCTCCTCAACTGTCATCATGTCAGCAATCATTTGTGTTGGATGGAAGAGGTCTGTTAGACCATTCCAAACTGGTACACCTGCATTGTCTGAGAGCTCTTGAACAAGATCTTGTGAGAAGCCTCTGTACTCAATGCCGTCATAGAAACGACCAAGTACGCGTGCAGTGTCTTCGATTGACTCTTTGTGACCCATTTGTGATGAACCTGGATCAAGGTAAGTCACGCCCATGCCAAGGTCATAACCTGCAACCTCGAACGCACAACGTGTACGAGTTGAAGTCTTCTCAAAAAGCAATGCAATGTTCTTGCCCTCAAGGTAGCGGTGTGGAACACCAGCTCTCTTCATAGATTTGAAGTCATGTGAAAGCTTCAAGAGATACTTAATCTCGTCAGTTGTGTAATCTAGAAGCTTCAAAAATGGACGTCCGCTCAAATTTACTGGCATAACAATTCCTTTCCTTAAATAACCTAAAAACTAATAAACTTTTTATCCTTTTAGGAGAGACAGGCCTGTTAACTACAGTGCTTCTCTCCATAGAGGCATTGACATGCAGCGAGGACCACCTCTGCCGCGGGATAGCTCAGCAGAAGGCATCTGCAAAGCGTTAATTCCTTGTTTGTCAAGGAGGTCGTTAGTGACATTGTTTCGCTCATAGACAACAACTGTACCTGGACGAACGCAAAGTGTGTTCGAACCGTCGTTCCATTGCTCTCTTGCAGCAGCAATCATATCTTCGCCACCACACTTAAGCAACTTAACAGAAGTGCCGCAATAACGTGACAAAATCGTCTCAAGTTCCTCTGTACATTCCTTAACGTTAATGGCACCGCCAGCGCCCTTTGTGATTTCATAAACAGTCAAAGGTCCAAGTATAGCTGGGTGAACCGTAAATTTATCAACGTCAATTTGAGTGAATACAGTGTCAAGGTGCATAAATGCTCTGCTCTCAGCAATTCTGAAAGCAAGGATTGTCTCAATTGTTGACTCTTCGCTTGCAAATAGTCTCTTCGCAATTTTCTCGATTGCAGCAGCTTGAGTACGCTGAGAAATACCAATAGCAAGAGTTTTCTCGTTGATATTTAGGATGTCACCACCCTCGATGTGGCTTGTCTCATTTCTGTCATAGAACTCAGGTACTGAGCCATAAGTTGGATGATAGTTGAAGATGTATGAGCCATAAATTGTCTCTCTGTTACGTGTGACAGAGTACATATGGTTGACCGAAACACCGTGACCAATCATCGCAAATGGGTCTCTTGTGAAATAGAGATTTGGCATAGGTGGAATTACCAAGAAGTTCTCGGTATCAACCGCTGCCTTTAGCGAAGTTGTTGGATCATCTTTGCTTTGGAACTCGTAAACATTGATGCCTGCCATAGTTTTTTCTACAAGTTCTTTGTTGCCCTTGTAGTTTGAATTTAGCCAATCAATGATTTGTGCACGATCGCTTTCATCATTGATGCCTGCCTCCTCAACGAATTGATTTAAGAATTTGTCTCTTAGTCCATCGTTAGCATCAAGTGTTTCTGCCATTAGATTTTCGAGATAGACTACATCAACACCTTCTTTTCGCAAAATTTCTGCAAAAGCATCATGCTCCTCTTGCGCAACCTTCAAGAAAGGAATGTCGTCAAAAAGAAGCTCCTCGAGTGTCTCTGGTGTCAAATTTAGTAATTCGTCACCAGGTCTGTGCAACACAACACGTTTGAGCTCACCAATTTCGCTCTTTACTTGTGTAGCTGCCATTCTCTCACCTCCTGATAAAGTAGAGATGGTTGCTCTCATCACAGAATTTTTACTTCATAATCGAGAGCAACCTGAAGGCAATCGACTGCCTTCTTTTGAATATTAAAACTACTATATGTTATCACGTTAACATTAATTTTCTGTTAACTTTTCGATGAGAATTTTCTCCCCTTAAAACGTGGTTATTTTGCCGATCAAAGTCTCGAAAGAAACGCCTCTCTCCATGAAATGAGGCTGCTTTCCACTGACGATCATCGCATCGTGAACAAAATTGCCAGCGAACTCAACACTCTCTGCCAAAGACTTGCCCTTCATAACTCCAGCTAGCACGCACGAAGCGTAAACATCGCCTGTTCCATGTAGCATGTAGTCGATATACTCGTTGTTGACCTCAACTATGCCATCGACCTCGCTGCCTCCAACAAAATTGCGAATCTTTGTTTCTCCAGATCTTTGAATGCCTTTCAAAACTACATTTTTCGCGCCCAAGTTTAGAAGTTTGTCAACTTTTTCTTTTGCTTGCTCGTCACTAATATCGGTGCCTTGCCACTCGTCTTCAATTGGCTCACCTAGAATAATGGCAGCTTCTGTTAGGTTCGGAGTTAAAACGTCAGCTTGAGAAGCAAGTCTTGCCATTGCATCGCAAAGATCTTTCGTATAAGTTGGGTAGACTTTTCCATGATCCGCCATAACAGGATCGACGAATTTTACAGCATTAGGATACTTCTTATATAACCCTTCGATTACCGCAACTTGCTTTGCATCGCCCAAAAAGCCTGAGTATATTGCGTCGATTTCAACATCGATACCCTCCCAAGCCTTGAGATAATCCTCCAGAATGTCAGTAGTGTCGTGCATGTACCAACCTGGAAATGCCGTGTGCGAAGAAAAGAGCCCCGTTGGCACAGGACAAACATCACATCCTGCCGCACTCAAAACAGGGATGGCGACACCCAGCGAACATTTGCCATAACCACACAAGTCATGCACAGCGGCAATTCTAGGAATGTAGTCGCCCTTTCTCTCATAAACAACACTAGTCATCTTCTTCAACCTCACTCTCACTTTCTTCAAGATTAGCTTCACTAATCTTTGCCTTAGCTTTTAATATTCTATTTGTGCGAAATTCCATAATCGCGCACGCAATGATACAAATGACCAAAGAAGAACACAATAAGACAGCGACACCGCTCACAGTTTCAAACAAAAAATGGTATATTTCATCGAAATTGATATCCATGTTTTAATTGCTAACTTCTCTAATCAAGTCCCTTAATTCTATAACACTATCGTTGATTATCTCTAGCAATTCGACGTCGTCTCTATATGTAACTTGGATTTCAAATAAGTTAGGCGATCTTTTTTTTGTTGTGCCAATCATTTCAAAATTTTGCCAATGCGAAATACAACCATCAATAATTAAATGCTCAAGAATGTGAGCTAATGAGGTAGTTGCAACACAGTCACCGAACTTTGGCCCGTGCTTATTTACGCAAACGTGTTCCAAAATGTGTTTATGTCGTTTCGAAATTAAAGAGGTGAGCTGCGCTCGCTGTTCGTTTTCCAAACTGATATCGTCTAGAATTCTAATAGTAGCTCTATTATCAGAGATAGAAATCTTTTGAACCTTAAGCATCGGCAAATCAAATCGCTAGGCAACCCTGTTAAGGCGAATAATATTTTTTTCACTTCCACTCGTTTTATAACCTGCACTTTGGGCAGAAATATTGCCGCTAAACAAGCTTGTGAAGAAGTCTTGAACATCAATCATAGTAGAATAAAAGGCGTCATAATCGCCGTCAAAGATGACAATTTGTTGGCGGTTCAAAGAAAAAACATAGTGAGACTTTCCGCTCATTGTGCCTAAACTTACCTCAATTGTTTTTGAAGTCTCATCCAAAGTGTAGTTGTAGGTTACGTCATCGCTCAAAGTAATTTGAGTGTCTGTTATTGGAACCTCTTTTTCACTTCCAGCAATGCTCCACGTCCCTTGAATATCGATCGCATCAAAAACTAAAATCCACCTTGTGCAGGCAATAAATAATATCCATGCAATGATTATTCCCCCAAGAATTATTGAGAGAACCTTCAAAAATTTCCTTGCATGACCTTTACTTTTGGAGACTGAACGCCTCTTCTTATCTACAACATTGCTTGTGTTAGTTTCTTGACCCTGGGCATTGTCTTTAGAATGTTGCCCTTGGGCTCCTCTAAGCCTGGGGTTCAATTTTTGTCAAACCACCCATATAAGAGACGAGCGCATCAGGAACAGTTATGCTTCCATCTGCATTTTGATAATTTTCAATTATCGCAGCCATGCATCTTCCAACAGCAACTCCTGATCCATTTAACGTATAGCAAAGTCTTGAGCCCTTAAAATTGTCAGGGTCTTTATATCTAATGCCCGCACGTCTCGCTTGGAAGTCTGTACAGCATGAGCATGAAGATATCTCTTTGTAGTTGTCGTAAGATGGCATCCATACCTCTACGTCATAAGTTTTAGCTGCGCTAAAGCCCATGTCGCCCGTACAAAGCGTAATAACTCTGTGAGGCAAATCAAGAAGCTGCAAGATATTCTCAGCATCTGCAGTCATCATTTCAAGTTCTTCAAAACCCTGTTCAGGCGTCGTAATCTTAACCATCTCAACTTTGCTAAATTGATGAACTCTAATTATTCCTCTAGTATCACGACCCGCACTTCCTGCTTCTTCTCTAAAGCATGGCGTGAACGCACAATATCTTTTAGGAAGATCCTCTGCCATCAATGTTTCTCCTGCATGCAAATTTGTTAATTGCACTTCAGCAGTTGGAATTAAATAAAGACCATCTGTAGTCTTGTAGAGATCCTCTTCAAATTTTGGAAGTTGAGCTGTTCCAGTCATAGTTGTTTTGTTAGCAAGAGCTGGAACCCACCACTCCTTGTATCCTCTTGATACATGAGTGTCAAGCATAAACGAAATGAGGGCACGCTCGAGTCTTGCTCCAGCTCCACCTAGGCAATAAAAGCGGCTTTCTGCAAGCTTTACGCCTCTCTCGCAATCAATAATTTCCAAGTCTGCACCCAAATCCCAATGGGCTTTTGCTTCGAAGTCAAAAGTTCTTGGAGTGCCCCATCTGCGAACTTCCACATTCTCGTCTTCATCAGCACCAACAGGCACAGACTCGTGAGCGATATTTGGTACCCTCATCAAGATATCTTGCATTTTCTCGTCGACTTCCTCGCGAGCTGCACTTAATCCTTCGAGCTTGTCATTGATTTCTCTAACCTGCTCTTTGGCACTCTCTGCCTTGTCTGCTTGACCAGACTTCATCATCTCGCCAATTTCTTTAGAGGACGTATTTCTTTGCGCTTGCAATGCCTCTTCTTCGCCAATTAGTTCGCGACGCTTTTTGTCAAGCTCGCCAAATGCAGCCTTGTCAAATTCGCCTTTGCGAACTTCTATTTTCTTCGAAACTTCTTCGAGATTATCTCTTACGTACCTAAAATCGAGCATTGCGTTTTCCTCTTTGTCTTTCTTGACTTAAAAATTACTCACTGGTCGAACTTGTATCTGCGCTGGTTGATTCTGTACTCTCTGTTGAAGAACTCGAATCAGACGATGACGTGTCAGAATCAGAGCTTGAGCTGCTTGAAGTCTCATATTTGCTCATGTCAGCAATAGCATAAGGCACATCTTTTGGCATGTCATTTATAACAATCGTTGAGTTGTTTTCCTTTTCCTCATACCACTCTGAAAGTGCCGTTTGCATGTGAGATTGCTTGACTGTATCTCGAATTTGCTCTGCCCAATCATCTTTTAGCTGGTCAAGTGATGTAATTTCCTCTGGAGCTGTAAACTCATCTGTGCACTTGATGATATAGATTCTCTCTTCAACATCAACTAGTCCGCTGACTTGATCTACGGCCAACGCGCTCAATGCATTAGTATACTCGTCACCGATAGTCGTGTCTGCACTCCAAACATCACTTGTCGCCAAAATGTTTTGTGAGCTGTCGGTGTCAGAATCTTGCTTGTACTCCTCTTGTGCAGCTGCAAAATCCGTGCCTGAATTGATCTTGTCAAGACACTCCTGTGCCTTATCTCTCATTGTATTAGGGAATGAAATATACGAAGCTTTCTTTGAGCCATTGTAATATTCTGCACATTGCTCAGCATAACTTAGCTCATCTTCGCTAGTGTCGTCGCCGTTGTTTTCCATCAACTTCTCTGCAAGCTTTTGCTGTTGCAAATAAAACTCTTGCTCTTCGCGAAGTTTATCCATTGTATAACCATATTGCTCAAGAGCCTCGTTGAAAGCATCGTCGTCATCATAGCTTGACTTGATCTGTTCAATTCGCTCGTCAACCTCTGAAGATGAAACTGTAACTCCATACTCTCTTATGCCTTGCTTGAGCAAAAGATTTTGGACCATGTACCCTTCCAAAATTTGCTCTTTTCTAAATGTTTCTGGCGTCATGCTGTTAGCTGCCAAGAATTGACCCCAAGTGTCCTCATCGCTCATGCCAGATTGCTCTCTGTAATTTTGAATGTAGTCGGTGACGTCTTGTTCCTTGATTTGCTCACCGTTTACCGTAGCAGCAACTCCAACTGAGTTTACTAGAAAATATCCGCCTACAATGCAAGCGATCAATACTACAACCGCTGCACCCGCCATAATCCATCTGAAATTATTCTTCTTCGGTGATGCTTCGGTTGGATTTTCGCCAAACTTGTAAGAATTATACTTTTTAATTTGAACTTTTTGTGTTCTTACGCTGGACATTGATGTGTTTTCCATAAATTTAAATTCCTCATTTGTTTCTTTACTCTTACACGGATTAGTACTATCGATTATATATTAAAGTATCGAGTACAACTAAGTTCTAGCTAAATTTACCAGTTTTAGGCTAGATGGGCTAACGGCTTTAATAAACTTGCTTACCGCCTAAGTATGTTGCCACGACATTAGCTTTCAAGATCGCGTCTTCTTCGCATGCAAGAAGATTGTTGTCTAGAATTGCAATATCTGCATACATTCCAGCTTCGAGCAGACCAAGTTCATGCTGTCTTGAACATGACCACGCCGAACCATAAGTGTAAGCCCTGATAGCACTCGCCATGTCTATCTTCTCTGTTGGCAGCCAGCCTCCCTTAGGTTCGCCTGTCTTAGGATCTTGCCTAGTTGTCGCACTATAGAGCACATTTCTTGAGTTCACGTCCACGACTGGGCTGTCAGTTCCAAAAGATACGATTGCAAGCGTGCCGAGCAATGTGCGCACAGGCCACATATACTTAACTCTTTCCAACCCCAAATCCTTTTCGGGACCGCCAGGGTCCAAAGTGATATGAGGTGGCTGAATTGATGCTATGACAGAGAGCTCGTCCATTCTCTCTAAATCTTGTGGCAAGAAATTCTCAACGTGCTCCAAAACATGGCGACGACCTCTTTTAAGTCGTCCGAATTTTTTGGTAGCCTCTTCAAATATATTTAGCGCAGAGTGAATTGCAGCGTCACCAATCGTATGAATGCGAACTTGTTCTCCCAACTTTTGTGCTGAGAATATTAACTCTCGCATCTCTTCTTCGCTAACCGTAGTATTTCCTCTGTCGCCCTTGAAACGGGCATTCGTGTAATCTTCAGTCAGCCATGCCGTATGCTGTGAAGAGACGCCATCATAGAACTGCTTAAATCCCGATACTTGCAAGTAAGGCCTAATCTCCTCTTTGTCATACTTAGAGCGCATTGTGTTAAACCTTGTTTTGTCAAGAAGGAGCGTTGGGTACATATGAACTCTTGAAGTCAATTGACCTTGCGCTAAAAGCGAAGCATAAATGTCATCGCGGATAAAGTCCATTCCTTGCATCGCCATTAGCGACATGTCACACACGCTCGTAATGCCGTTCTTCGCAAGTTTACACAAAAAGCCTCGATAGGCTTCCTTTATTTCTGCATCACTAAAAGCTGCAACAATTTTTGCCATGCATTCCATGGCTGCCGCTTCTCTAATTATGCCAGTGAGCTTGCCATTTTCGTCCTTGCAATATTGCCCGCCTTCAGGTGCGACGCTGCTCTCACTTATTCCTAACTCTCGAAGTGCAACAGAGTTAACCCAAAGAGTGTGAGCATCTCCACTATAAAGCGCAACACACCTATCAGGAAATGCTTTGTCTAAAGATTCCCTACTTGGCATCTTTGGAATGTTCCACAAGTACTCGCGCCATCCTTGAGCAAGCAACCAACCTTCTTTCTTCGCCGCTGCGAATTCTTGCATTCGCTTAACGCAATCTTGCTCGTTTTCTCCGACAAATCTTCTAGCAAGCGTTGAAGAATAAAGAGCAGAGTGAAAGAAGTGCAAGTGTGAATCGTGAAAACCGGGGACGATGAAAGCATCTTCATAATCTATAACTTGAGGTCTGTCACCTTCAAGAGCTTCAAGAACTTTTTGGCATTCGCCAACCGCTACAATCTTGTCGCCCCGTATTCCAATTGCACCTGAAATACAAGCGCTGCCGCGCCCAGTAAAAATATTGGTAGATTTTATGACCTTGACTTCACTCATGTCACTATTTTAGCAAAAAAATATAAACCTCTGCCAGTATACGGCAGAGGTTTTTGCAATTCAAAAATCTTTATAAAGTGCCAAGTGAACTTATTGAATATATCCAGCTTTCTTCAAGATCTCTTGTGCCTTCTCTAGATTTGCATCGCTAACCTTGATGATAGGTCCTGTACAACCCATACCAGACTCTGCATAGATACCCTCTTTCCAGAGAGATTGTTGTGCATCCTCTAGGTCTAGAACTTCGATGCCTGGAATTTGAGAAGTTGTTGGTTCAGCTGGAGGAGCCGTAACCTCCTCTGAAGCACCGCCTGAAGACTTCGCAGAAGCAGCCTTAATCTCATCTCTGATTGCTTTTAGTCCAGCGTTATTAGCTTTTTGCAATTCCTTCTCAGCAACTTGGAAGACGTTGCCTCTTACGAGTTGAGCTGCATACTTGATTGCATTTGCGATTACTGGCGCACCTGATGCACGAGAGACGATCATGACGAGTTTCTTGTATCCCTCGCCAATTCCTGGTCCATAACCGAAACCAAGTGCCTCAAATGATCCTCCAGTTGTGTAGCTCGATGTAATCTTTGAGAGAACGTTGCCTGTTAGTGAGTCACAAACCATAACGTCAGCGCTGCCTTGCAAAACGTCATTGCCACGCATGACACAGCCGCCGTCAG
>CAVFJE010000072.1:4169-6303 GCA_963622845.1 Dialister sp. CAG:486 | reverse complement strand
CCGTCAGCTCTTGAAGTCTCTGCAAATTTAATGTCATAGCCGCCCTCTTGGAGTTGCTTTAGAGCTTTTTCGCATTGACGCGCACCATTGACATTGACAATTCCAACAGTTGGATTTTCTACGCCGCAAGCTTTTGCAGTGATAATTCCATAGACTGCATTTAGGACCATGCCCTCGATGTTGTCTGTTGAAGATGTGCCAGTTGTAGTTGCAAGAAACATCTCTTTGCCTTTTGCAGGTGTGATGCATCTGCCAACTGTTGAGACGCCGATTGGGAAAGGGAAGTGCATAGTAACAGCACCATCAAGCTCTCCAGAATCGAGCATTGCCTCCATTTTATCGTGACCCTCTTCGTCGTCTTTGACCTTGATTGTAGTCACTTCTGGATGCTCAAGAGTGCCGATGTAGTAAACATCAACTCCTGCGCGAGCTGCCTCGATGGCACCAGCCATCGAATTTTCCTCGCCATGTTCAGAACCCATACCAGTGATAGCAATCTTTGGCTTTACGCCGATAGAGCCGTCGCAGAGACCTTCTGCCACAGTGGTAAAGGTCTCTTTGATCATACTTTCTATTGATTTAGCCATAATATTTGACCCCTTTTCTTATTCAGCAACCAAGGTGTCAGCAAAATCTTTCATAGCCTTGCCGATTAGAGCATTGACTTCCTCTTGTGTAACAGCACCGCTGCCAGCGTCTTCGCCTGTGTTAGGCTCAATAACGAATGAAACACCGTCAAAGAGGTTTGTCATACGACCAAGGAAGAGAGAACCTTTACCGATAATCATAGCGTTCTTGATTCTGCCTTCCAAGATGTCCTCACGAGCAAATCCAACATAAGGAACACCTGAAGGAATGTGACCTTGAGTTGGAGCCCAACCTGGTAGACCATGCTCTTGAATGAAGTTTGGAAGATCCTTTGGTGTCATCTCTCCACCTTTAGCTGCAAGAGCACCAATCATCTTGTAGTTTGCCTCTGGTACGTCGCCAGCACCTGCAGGTTTTGTGATGTCAGGATTTTGCATCTCTGGTGAATATTTATCGATATCCATAATCTTGAGATCGTTTTTCTCAAGAGGAGCTTTGACAAGTGAAGTGATAACAGCTTGTGGAGCAGAGCCTGTTCCAACTGAGTGGCGACCACAAATGTTTAGGTTGATGTATGGGTCAACACCGTTGTCAGCTGTTAGGACAACTGCAAAGCCGCCCAAGCAATCCTCGAGAACTGGCATATCTTTTTCGACGTGGTTTTTGCCATTCATACCAAGCTTTGCAGTACAGCCACCAGATGTAACGATGACAGTCTTGTATGTGCCAGCTGCAACGAGTGAAGCTGCGTTGATAATTGCGTGGCAAGGTGCAGCACAGAAGCCACGAGTGTCTGAACCTGTTGCGTTTGAAAGACCAGCAATCTCTGCAGCTGCCTTTGCAAAGTTGCCGCCACCGCGTTGGTTCATGTCGCCGCAAGCCTCTTCAGCACAGTCAATGACGTACTCGACCTCGTCTTTTGAAATGCCTGCATTGCGGACTGCATAAAGAAGTGCAAGAACAGAAGATGCCTTGCTCATCAAATTTTCATGCATAACATGAGCTGATAAGTTAACGTCGATGTCGTGAGCAGTTTTTACACAACCGACCAATTTGCCGTCGTGGTATAGAGGCTCAGCGTGCTCGTTGTTAACAAAGTTTTCGATCTCAGAAATCTCAACGCCCTCGTGTACTCTTCCGACGATGAAGTCATCAAGAATTGGATTTTCTGCAAACTTTGGCTTTGTTGCTTCAACGAATGACTTCTCGAGTCTGACTACCTCAAACTCATCAGATGCCTGAACCAAGAGAAGATACTCGTCTTGAGGCATAATCTCGCCGAACTTACCAAATCTGTCTGCTCCATCTTTCTTCTTGTCGTAGTATGGGAACTCAACTTCGCCAAGATCAGCAGGAGTTGCATTGCCAATGTAGACTTGGTTTGGCCAATAAGACACACAGTCATCATAAGAACGAATGTGGTTTGGAAGGGCCTTTAGATATTCCGACTCCGGGTTGACAATTTTCTCTGTTGTCTGAGTTGTACCATTTAGCATAATCATGTCTGGTGTGTGCACCAAGACATAACCGGTACCTTTGATTACGG
>CAVFJE010000072.1:0-4159 GCA_963622845.1 Dialister sp. CAG:486 | reverse complement strand
CCCTTTAGGTGTACTTGTCAAAATAAAAAAGTCCCGAGGTTTTTCACCCCGGGACTTTGTAATTTATCGACTAGCTTTTCTCTAAGCTCTTTGTTGTGTTCGCTTAGAGTCCTACTGCGAAGCAGATAACTACACCACGTGAGTCGAGTCTGTCACTTCCTCCGTTAGCACTACCATCGCTGTTTGTAGTTGCGAAGTAAGTATCTTGGTATTGGAAGGTGAAGCTCTGTCCTCTATATGAGTCACGCAACCAGAATACGCCTCTGTGGTGAGCTGTCTCTCTCAAATTACCCTTCGTGTAAGCACCATTTCTCAACTTACCAACTGCAAGGACTGCAGGGTTTGCAGAACCATATTTAGCGCCAACAACGTCCTTCCAATAAGCGTATTGTGAACCTTCTTGTCTGAGCTGTGACTCCCAAGACTTTCCATCTGGTCCCTTAGCACCTGTGACGTCAGTTAGCTCTGATGGGCTCATTACCCAATACTTACTCGTAGATGAATTAAGTACCTGGCCAACTTGATACTTCTTAGGAACTGCCTTAATCAATTTCCAATTGTTTAGTCCGCCGTTGAATTGAGTGTTGTACTTACCTGTGTAGGTACCGTTCCAGTCGGTTAGGTGCCAATATTGAAGGTCTGTGTCATACCAGCCAGTCCAATTGACACGATTGTCAACACCACTATATGGATCGCCCTCGTAAATTTGAGCTTGTTGGTTCATGGCATGGGTTGACTGGAATGTTAGGCTTGTGCCGTCATTATCATGTTGACCAACTTGAATAATTCTAAACTCAGCATAGTTAAGCTCGCTTGAACTGTAATCGTAACATTGCATAGATGTCTTAGTGTATAGGTGGTACTCATCATTCTTCATGAGGTCTGTGAACACTTTGATGTAGTTAGTTTCATAGCCATTCGTCGTGTCGTATGTCCAGCCTCTCGAAATCTGGCTGATCAATTGATTAACATTTGTTTCGACTTCTGACTGAGTCCAGAGTACTGATGCTTCTGGCTTGTTGTAGTATGCGTTCTCTGCACCTGCACTAGAGCTGTTGTCCTTCGTGATCGTCTTTGACTTAGCGAACCAGAATGAACCTAGCTCTGTAGATGTCCATTGTGCATAGAGATGAACCTCTTGGTTGTCGTTTGTAGTTGCCAAATGACCCTTATATCTGTCCTCATATTGTGTCCCAGTGCCATCAGCATTTGTTGTCCAGTACTTAAATCCATAAGTCTTGTTACCAGAAGTCTTTCCAAACTCGCACTTCAGCAATCTGTCGTATTGATCTCCGTTGTCAGCGGTCGAACGTCTTTGCGTGTAATCAGCCATTCCATTATTCGATCCATTGCCATGGAAGACAACATTGTAGTAAGTGCCAGTAATCGATGCAGTTGTAGTTTCTTGCTTCTTGCTAATCTTATAGTTAGCTGCATCAGCACCTTGAAGCGTTACTTCTGAAATCGTAACTGCCTTGTTGTTACCAACCTTGTCGTCTGCAAAGTTGCCCTTCGCGCTCACGCTTAAGTCAGTTCCATCAATCTTGCCAGTGATCTTAACCTTCGATAGGTCAAGCTCGGCAGTCGTGTTACCTGCGATATACGTTCTGCTCTTTGCAGTAATTCCATCAATCTCGACTGGCTTTTGAGTGATGTTAAACTCGTACTTCTTCTCGCCCTTAAAGTATCCAAAGCCTGTAATTGTAATTGTACCTTTGCCTACATTCTTGTTTGCACCATAGGTTACCTTGTAATCTTGATTTAGCTTGTATTTCGTCGTAGTCACGTTAGGCTTCTGTTGGGTAGCGTTGTAAACCACATCACTAGTTGCAACAGTAAAGTCACTCCAGCTGAGATCTTCTGTATTCCAGATAGCCCAGAGTGTTACCTCTTGATCTTGGTAATCAAAGTTGAACTCCAACTTGCTGCCAGGTGTATATTGAGTTCCAGTGCCGTCAAGCTTCTCGCACCAATACTTAGACTTGTAACCCTCAAGCGTCGTTAGTCCATCTAGTTCAGCTGGAACAGTGTTGTTTGAAGCAGTGAACGAATACGTGCCTTGCTTGCCAGAAATACCATTCCATCTGTCAGTTGTGAAGTGAACCTTAAATCTTGTCTCGCTCCACTCAGCTGTTAGAGTTATGTCGTTGTTAGGCATAACGTTAGTCTCAAAGTTCCAAGCACTGCCATTGTACTTCCAGCACTCAACACTCCATTTTTCATCTGTTGATTCAAACTTAGGGCGTGCAATCGTTGTGCCATACTTCTGCTTAAAGCTTGTAGTTGTCATCATGCCATGGGTGTCATGACCAGTAAGTGTTACAGTATGTTCTTTTCTCTTATAAGTAATAGTTACCTTTGTGCTTCCATTACCTGCAATCGTTGCTGAGCCTGTTTCTGTGACTTCAAATCCAGCATAGTCACCACTCGTAATTGCTGTAGCAGCTGTCTGTTGGCCTGTTGTGCCATATTGGGTTGTTGTCTCTTCAATCCAAGTGCCCTCAGTTAAGCCTTCGCGCTTATGGACAACAGTGTAGGATACGTCATCTCTTGTCTTGTAATGTGCAGTCAATGTAACTGTGTGAGCTGGCATTGGTGTGCCAATGACCCAATCTTTACCGTCTTGGTCAACCCACTTAGCAAGCTGATAACCATCTTTAGGATAAACGTTAGCTGCCTTAGTGTTCTGTCCGTACTTCAATGTAGTCATACCTAGTGGTACAGAGCCTTCACTTGTTGACTTGTAGAACAAGTTATAAGAATTTCTCTTGTACTCGATAGTTACAGTTGTACCGCCACCACTCTGTACTAATCCCTGAAGGATTGTTCCACTATAAGGATTCGAATGATAGAAGCCTTCCTTCAATTTCAATGTTGCTCTTGTTTGCTTGCCAGTCTGACCCATTAGATACTCGGATTCTTGATCCCAGCCAGTTGAAGCACCGCTTACGGCATCAATCTTCTCATACTTATGAATTACCGTGTAAGGTGTGTCATTTAAGTCATAGAACTTAGCATAAAGGATTAGATCCTTAGCAGGCATCGTTGATGCGCCTGTTTCGTTCTTAAACTTCCATTGGCTTGTGTATTGGTCGTCTTGGAACCAGCCATCAAATCTGTAGTCGCCACCGCTCTTAGTTGGGTCGCTTGGTTTAGCAATAGTTGCGCCGTACTTCACGTTGTTAAGAGCCTTGTCGTTATAAACAGTCGTGATGTCTGATCCGTCCTTAAATGTAACGCTAAACTTCTTACGATCGTACTTGAGTTCAATGACGGTTGTGCCATTGCCATCAATTGGCTTGTTGACAATAACTGGAGTTGTGAATCCTTCATCTGTCTTTGCCTTAGCAGCAGTCATTAGGCCAGTTGTGCCTGTCAAAGTCTCAGTCTCAATTGTATACTCGTCGTTCTCGACATTTTGCATCATGTGCTTAACTGTATACTTCGTGTCAGTCTTTGCAACAAACTTCTTGTAAAGCGTCACACCACCAACAGGAACAGTATCTGTCTTCAAATCCCACGTTTTTGTGTAATCAAGACCAGTGTACCAATTAGAATCAGTTGTGTAACCAGCATTAGGAGTTACAGTTGGGAACGCTTCAATCTTTGTGCCCCACTTGACATTCTTGTCTTGACCACTTGCAACTGTTCCGTTGTCACCAACAACAAACTTAACGTCGTACTTATTTCTTGTGTAGTTGATCTCAATAACAGTCGCGTTGTTAGCTTCGATAGCCTTATTAGTAACTGTTCCTGCAGTAAATCCTTCATAGTTATTTGCTGCTGCAACTGTCTGATCCCCTGTCTTACCATACTTAGTTTCTTCTAGTACTACAGTGTAACCATTGTCATTAGCGTTCTCTTGCTGATGCTTTACGACATAAGAGTTTGTCTCGCCAGTCCAATCCGCAGTTAACTCTAGGTTGTAAGCTGGAACGGTTCCGTTAGTGAAGTCCCAATACTTCTCAGTATTGTTATCCTTTTGATCCTTGTACTTCCAGCCGTTTAGCTTATAGCCCTCTCTTGTTGCATTAGGGTCAGTAATCTTCTCACCAAACTCTTTAGTTTCTGTCTTGGTTTCTGTTTTGCTGTCATCGTTGTAGTTCAAAGTCACAGTGTACTTATTTCTTGTGTACTTGACATCTACAGTCGATGTTCC
>CAVFJE010000071.1:0-4248 GCA_963622845.1 Dialister sp. CAG:486 | reverse complement strand
GCTTAAGAGAAATGAAGGCTGCTTAAGTTTAATTAGATTAAAACAAATTTTAGAATTATTAATAAAAAGAAAGGACGTTGTGAAATTATCATGGCAAAACTAACTAAAGACGAAATCGTAGAGGCCCTAAAAGAGATGCCAGCTCTAGAGCTATCTGAACTTGTTAAAGACCTAGAGGAAGTATTTGGCGTAAGTGCTGCTGCTCCAGTTGCTGTTGGAGTTGCCCCTGTTGCAGGTGGTGACGCTGGTGCTGGTGGAGCTGAAGAGAAGTCAAACTTCGACGTTGTTTTGGAGGGCTTCGGCGACAACAAGATCGCTGTTATCAAGGCAGTTAGAGACATCACTGGTCTTGGACTTAAAGAGGCAAAAGACGCTGTCGAGGGTGTTCCTAGCACACTTGTTGAGGGTGCAGACAAAGACAAGGCTGAGGAAGCTAAGTCAAAGATCGAAGAGGCTGGCGGAACAGTTACTCTTAAATAATTTCGATTCTTTAAGACATAATAAAGAACTAAAAGTTAAAACCGTCACACCACTGTGGCGGTTTTTTTTATCAAAACCTATAAGCCTTTTTGTTGCCTAAGCTTAAAAGAATAATTCTTGACAATATAACTAACATATTGTAAATTAAGTATATAATTTAATTGCAAAGTGTAAATTATTAGAAAGGAATTATAAATAATGTTAGGTAATTTTGTCTATGAGAATCCAACAAAGATTATTTTCGGACCAGACTCAATGAATGCACTTGCCGATGAATTAAAGAATTACGGTGAAAGGGTGCAACTCATTTATGGCACAGGTTCATGTTTGAAAAATGGCATCTATGACCAAGTAATTGAAGCTTTAAACAAAGCGGGCAAAAAGGTAGTTGAAGATGCTGGTGTTATGCCGAATCCGACCATCGAGAAATTGAGAGAGGGCGTAAAAATCGCACGCGACAACAATGTTGACTTTCTTCTCGCAGTAGGCGGAGGCTCTTGTGTCGATTATGCAAAGGCAGTGTCAGTTTCAATCAATTGCGATGAGGACCCTTGGGAGAAATACTTTGTCAATTTTGAGGAGCCAACTTGTGACATTGTTCCAGTGGGAAGCGTCCTTACGATGGTTGGCACTGGATCAGAGATGAACGGCGGTTCTGTAATCAGTAATCACGAGACCAAGATCAAAAGTGGTCACGTTTTTGGAGTTGATGTGTTTCCAAAGTTTTCTGTATTGAATCCTGAGTTTACGTTAACTGTTCCAAAGTATCAAATGCTTGCAGGCATCTATGATATTATGAACCACATCATGGAACAATACTTTTCTGGCAATGATGACTGTGCTAGTGACTATGTCATGGAAGGATTAATGCGAAGTGTTGTTCATTCTGCTCGTGTTGCAGCAATCGATCCAAACAACTATGAGGCCAGAAGCAATCTTATGTGGGATGCAACTTGGGCACTCAACACATTTGTTGCAAAGGGCAAGCCCACCGACTGGGAAATTCACATGTTAGGTCAAGCAATTTCGGCTCACACGAATGCCACTCATGGAATGACGCTTGCAGCAGTGACTTTGCCATATTACAAGCACGTCATGAAATTTGGTCTACATAAGTTTGTTGCATTTGCTAAAAACGTTTGGGGCGTTAGCATGGAAGGTAAAACTGATGAAGAGGTAGCAGAACTTGGTCTATCTGAACTAGGGAAATGGATGCACGAAATTGGTCTTGTTATGAACATAACAGAACTTGGTTGTGATGAGTCAATGCTTGAAGGCTTGGCAGATTCAACATTTCTCATGCAAGGAGGATATCATCCATTGACACGAGAAGAAGTGATTGAGATCTTTAGAGAAAGTATGTAAGGAAAAATCATGAAATACGAAAACAAAACAGAGTTTGATATGGCAAACAAGTTTGGAACAGGTGAACCTAATGACGGTTATGCGCAATACTTCTCAGGACAGTCGTTTCTAAATCCACTGACAGATTCTGAATGCGGTCTGTTTATTGCTAATGTGACATTTGAGCCTGGGTGTCGCAACAATTGGCACATTCACCACGCAACAAAAGGCGGAGGACAGCTCTTAATTTGCACAGCAGGTGAAGGTTGGTATCAAGAAGAAGGCAAGGAAGCTATAAGCCTGCAAGAAGGTAGCGTCATTTCAGTTCCAGCCAACGTTAAGCATTGGCATGGGGCAAAGAAAGACAGCTGGTTTTCACATATCGCAGTTGAACTTACAGGCGAAAATGCCAGCAATGAATGGTGCGAATCTGTGAGTGATGAGGAGTATGCAAAAATAACAGAAATCTAATTAAGCAAACATTTCAGCGAAATTCACATCATGAAGCCATTGGTTATACCAATTTAGGATTGTTTCATCGTTGAAATAGGGCGTCTTTTGTTGAAGGTAGTCGTCAAACAAACGACGCTCTTCCGTTAACTCCCAAAGTAAGCCATCGGTCATCTCACTGTGCGAGCGAATCGCATCATCGAGTTGCGAATAAACTTGATAATTTTTCTCAAAAGCTGAACTCCCCTTGCTCTCGATGACGCGTTTCGCCTCAGCACTTAAATCCATAAGACACATGAAAATGTTACTCTCATTGAAAACATCTGCAAAATTTTCTTTATCAACGTCATCTCTAGGTTCTGTTTGGTTGCTTAAATTATTCATCAAGAATCATTGTATCATACGGAAATTTATTAGAAGCAATTCACGAGATTATCGATTATTCAGCAAGGATACTTCTTTGATATAATAAAAGTGCTACACAATTAAATAACTTCTATCACGCATCAAATCTAGGCAAACAGTGTTTTCCTCTTTTTTCAGTCGTGATGGAATGAAATTGTGTAGCAACAACGAGGGATGTCACTTTTGCAGTGCGTCTCTTCTTGATTGTGGGGCGCACTTTTTCCTTTCACTCAGTGATTCCTCATAATACAAAATGTTATTTTCGCGCAAGCAATCAAAAGCTGCGCAACTAAGGAAAGGATTTATGATGGAAGACACATCAAAACAAAATGAGATCTTTGAACAATTATCTGAATTCTCACTAGAAGACATAATCGCTAATTTATTATCAATACCAGGCGTGAGGGTCGATAGAACAGAGTTTTTGACAAAAATGTTTAACGACGATGATGTAGATGTTGAAGAAGTTGTCGACAAAGGACCAGTCGATGCTGGAATTACTCGAGAGCGAATCGAAGAACTTGCAGACAAGCTTATTGCTATGAGAACAACCCAATCATCAATTGCATCTTTTACATTAGGAATCCCAGGCGGCGTTGCAATGGTCGCCAGCGTACCTTCTGATGTGACTCAGTTTTTTGGAATGGCATTAAGATTAGCCCAAGAACTGTCTTATTTATATGGAGCAGAGTCATTGTGGGATGACGGTGAGGTGGACGAAGATAAAGTAAAGACGGAATTTATCTTGTATTGCGGAGTCATGTTTGGTGTTGCAGGCGCTGCTCATGGAATTAGAGTTTTAACTGCCCAGATTGCAAAAACCACCGAGAAACGTCTGGTGCAAAAAGCACTCACAACAACTGTGTGGTATCCAATTTTAAAACAGATCTGCAAGGCAGTAGGTGTTAACATGACTAAGAATATCGCGGCTAAAGGTGTTTCAAAAATAATTCCAGTTGTTGGAGGTGTGATTTCAGGGGCACTAAATTTCGCTTCAATGATGCCAATGGCAAAAAGATTACACGAAGAGCTAGACAAAGCAGCATTTGATTATTCAATAGAAGAATATGAAGCTGACTTAATTTTTGTAGAGGAATTTGAATGTGAATAATAATGAAGAAAATCAGTGGATAACCACTTTTACCAAGTTAAACTAGAGTTTTGCATTAAGTTATTGTCTATTAATTAAAGCTAGGCACAGCATTTTTGGATGAGCCCGAGGCGAGTAACAACCCAAAGTGTTTTCGTGATGTCAAAAAACTGGTTGGTGTAATTTTCTACAAAAACTGTATACCCTGTAGTACTTCTTCTATTGAAGAGTTAGAATTATTTATTGTATACATGTTTACAAGGTGATTTAGGGGGAGCGAATAATGGCCACGCAAGTAATGTCGGCAAGGGTCGATGCGGATAAATTGAAATATGCCAACCAGTTGACGCAAAAAAAATACGGGATGTCTTTCGCGAAGTATTGTGGGACCGTTGTGCTTGATAATGTTTATGGCGAACGTAATTTGCCCCTAGAACAGCAAAGAGACATCGAGCGACGCGAACGCGGTCTTGCAGCTC
>CAVFJE010000070.1:5323-9859 GCA_963622845.1 Dialister sp. CAG:486 | reverse complement strand
CTTATGAGGAAGCCAAAGAGATCTTTTCTAATCAACGACTTAAGTCTGAACACATCGATGATTTGGATAAAGCAAGAGAGATAATGATTCGCAGACATGGTTCTTTCGTCGATCTATGTTCTGGTCCACACGTTGATAGAGCTGGCAGAATTGCCGCTTTCAAGTTACTAAAAGTCTCGGGTGCCTATTGGAAAGGCAATAGCGACAATGAAATGCTCACTCGAATTTATGGGACAGCATTCTTTAAGAAAAAAGACTTAGAAGCTTACTTGACTATGATCGAAGAAGCAGAGAAGCGCGATCATAGAAAGCTTGGCAAAGAGCTCGGTATCTATACTATGGACAACCTTGCAGGTGCAGGTCTTCCGCTCTACTTGCCTAAAGGCGCGCGAGTAATTAGGTTGATGCAAGAGTGGTTGCGCCAAGATCTCTACAAGAGAGGTTATGAGGAAGTTATTACTCCTCATGTCTATAATGCAGACGTTTGGAAGACTAGCGGTCACTATGGCTTTTATAAAGAAAACATGTATTTCTTTAACATTAATGAAGGCAGCGACGAAGAACCAAATCTAGTTGAGTATGCTGTAAAGCCTATGAATTGTCCAGGGCATGTTATGTTGTATAGAGCTAATTTGCATTCTTATAGGGACTTGCCACTTCGTTACTTTGAGTTTGGTACAGTTTATCGCCATGAGATGAGCGGTGTAGTTCATGGATTGCTAAGAGCACGCGGCTTTACACAAGATGACGCCCATGTATTTTGTACTCGCGAGCAAGTGGTCGATGAAGTTGTCGCAATCCTAGATCTTGTAGATCACATTATGTCGACTTTTGGATTTGAATATGAAGCTGAAATATCAACGCGTCCAGATAAATCTATTGGAAGCGATGATATGTGGGAGCACGCTACCAATGCTCTAAAAGAAGCCTGCTCAAGACATAATTTAGCATTTGAGATAAATGAAGGCGACGGAGCTTTTTATGGTCCAAAGATTGACATCAAGGTAAAAGATGCGCTTTCAAGAACGTGGCAATGTTCAACTGTTCAAATCGACTTTAACATGCCAGAGCGTTTTGATCTGACTTATAGAACTGCTGATAATGAAGAAGAGAGACCTTGGATGTTGCATAGAGCAATTTTTGGCTCAATAGAAAGATTCCTAGGTATTCTTATCGAGCATTATGCAGGCTCATTCCCGCTATGGCTCGCTCCAACTCAAGTCGCTATTATACCAATCGCAGATCGACATAAAGATGCTTGCTTTGATTTTGCACAAAAGCTTGAAAAAGTTGGCGGAAGAGTCGAGATCTTCGATCAAAATGAGCCTATGAAAGTCAAGATCGCAAAGGCACAAAGCGAAAAAATTCCTTACATGGTTATCATTGGAGATAACGAAGTTGAAAACAATGCTATTAGTGTTCGTGATAGAAGCGAAGGTGATCTTGGAGCTTGGAATCAAGATAAGCTTGTTGAGATTATTGCACAGTCACAACTATAAAGTAGAATTATGGCAGATCTAGAGTTAAAAGATAAGATGCACGACTTTCTTCGTGCTTATATGGAGCTTGAGAAAAAGATGGCAGACCCTGCCATCATCTCGGATAAAAATGAGTACAATCGTCTTGCCAAAGAGTATTCTCATCAAGGTGAACTAGCTTCACTTGCAAAAAAATATGTCAGCTTAGCGTCAGATCTCGAAGATGCTAAAGAGATGCTCTCAGACAGCGAGATGAAGCAATTTGCTAATGAAGAGATTGCACGAATTGAGCCACAAATTGAACCTCTAACAGAGCAAATTAAGTTGCTATTGATACCTCAAGATCCTGCTGATGAAAAAGATATCATCGTCGAAATCAGAGCTGCAGCTGGAGGAGACGAGGCTGCGATCTTTGCAGGCGACTTGTATAGAATGTACGAGAGATTTTGTGGAGACCAATCTTGGAAGATAGAACTTTTGGACGTGAGTCCTTCTGACGTCGGAGGTTATAAAGAAATTCAATTTAAGGTCAAAGGCGACTATGTGTACTCTTTGATGAAGTTTGAATCTGGCGTTCATAGAGTTCAAAGAGTTCCAAAGACAGAGTCGCAAGGGAGAATTCACACTTCAACTGCCACTGTGGCAGTTTTGCCTGAAGCTGACGAAGTTGAAGTTGAGATCAATGAACAAGATTTGAGAATTGATGTTTTTAGAGCTGGAGGACCTGGCGGGCAATGCGTCAATACTACAGATTCTGCAGTTAGAATTACTCACTTGCCAAGTGGACTTGTCGTTCAATCTCAAGATCAAAAATCACAATTGCAAAATAAGATAGCAGCAATGTCAGTCCTTAGAGCGCGACTTTACGAGAAGATGTTGGCAGATCAACAAGCTAAAGAAGGTGCAAAAAGGCTTGCACAAATAGGTTCAGGCGATAGAGCTGAGAAAATTAGAACATATAATGGTCCTCAAGATAGAGTCACAGATCATCGCATCTCACTTAGTATGACTTATAACGGTGTTTTATTGGGTGACAAATTGATAGATATGATAAACGCTCTTCAAGCGGCAGACAGAGCTGCTAAGTTAGAAGAAGCAGTCTAGAAAATCACTTTGAATAGATCTTCAAATAAAGTACTCGGTGAGATAACAGAATTTTTCAATAGTGAAGGTGTTACATCTCCTGAAGCAAAATCTTTGCATATATTGAGTAAATGTACTCAGCAAGATTACTCTAAAATAAGAGCTGACAGATGTGTAGTTTATGAAAGCCAATATAGAGAAGCTCTATCTATGGCAAAAAAACATGTTTGTGAAGGCGTCCCAATTCAATATCTAACTAATCAAGCACCATTTAGGTATTTAGACCTGTATGTTGATGAGAGAGTTTTAATCCCTCGTCCAGAAAGTGAAATGATAGTTGATATTGTTAAGTTTTATTTAAAGGAACATAATGTCGTTAATCCACTAATTGCTGATATTGGCACAGGCAGTGGTGCGATTGCAATTTCGTTTGCTTATGAACTTGATAAATGCGAAATTGTTGCTTCTGATATTTCTAAGCAAGCGATTGAAGTTGCAACAATTAACGCCGATAAATATCAAGTAGGAGAGCACATTTCGTTTCTTGAGTGCGATTGTCTATCTGAGTTTGAGTATTTTCAACACTCAAGAAATCACTTCGATTGTATCGTTTCAAATCCACCATATATTCCAACACCTGTATATCTTAGCCTTGATTCTTCTGTAAAAGACAATGAACCCAGAGTTGCACTTGATGGTGGGGAAGACGGTCTAGTTGTATTTGACAAGATTTTAGAACAATGCAAATGGATGATAAACGATCGAGGGCTTTTTGTTTTTGAGTTGCATGAGACGTGTTTGGAAAGTGCCGCCATACGGGCTAAGGAGGCAGGACTTGCCAATGTTTCAATTATTAAAGATTTAACTGGAAGAGATAGATTTCTAGTGGCACTAGGGTAGTGATTGCGTGATTTGAAGTGCTATAATCTTGACGGTATAAATAAGTGCTTATAAATTTAAGAAAGGCAAGAATTATTCAATATGAGAACTACGTACAATTTTTCAGCAGGTCCAGCAATTTTACCAGAGGAAGTTTTAGAGCAAGCTAAGTCTGAACTTATGGGTTACAATGGCACAGAAATCTCAGTCATGGAAATGAGCCATCGTACTAAAGACTTCGATGAAATCATCGATACTGCACAGGCTGATCTCAGAGAGCTTCTTTCTATTCCTGAGAATTATAAAGTGCTATTTATGCATGGTGGTGCGACTGGTCAATTTGCTGCGATTCCAATGAATTTGATGCAAAATAAAAAGTTTGACTACATTGTAACTGGCACGTGGTCGAAAAAAGCACATGCAGAAGCAAAGATGTATGGCGATGCAAATTTGGTCGCATCATCAGACGACAAGAACTTTACTTACGTTCCAGATGTGGACAAACTTGACTTTTCAAGTGATGCTGACTATGTATATATTTGTCAAAATGAAACAATTCATGGTGTTAAATATCCTAAGTTGCCTGAGACTGGAAACATTCCTCTAATCAGTGATGTCTCTTCAATGTTTTTGTCTGAGCCTATGGACATAAGCAAATTTGGCATTGTCTATGGAGGTGTTCAAAAGAACATCGGTCCTGCTGGTCTTGTGATAGTTATCATCAGAGAAGATTTGGTAAGAGAGGATATTTTTGAATATACACCGACAATTCTCAACTATAAGAAAAATCTTGATGCTGGTTCTATGCTTAATACACCTAATAGCTGGGCAATTTATATGTGCGGCCTCACATTTAAGTGGCTTAAAAAACTTGGCGGTTTGACTAAGATGCAAGAGATCAATGAGCACAAGGCTGCCATTCTCTATGACTTCCTTGATAAATCTGAACTCTTTAAATCTCCAGTTGAGAAGTCTTGCAGATCGCTTATGAATGTTCCATTTGTAACCGATAGCGACGAGTTGAATGCTAAATTCTTAAGCGAAGCAAGTGCGGCAGGTTTGTCATCACTTAAAGGTCATCGCTCTGTTGGTGGTA
>CAVFJE010000070.1:4569-5313 GCA_963622845.1 Dialister sp. CAG:486 | reverse complement strand
GGTGGTATGCGTGCAAGTATTTACAATGCGATGCCTGAAGCAGGTGTTGTTAAACTCGTCGACTTCATGGAAAAATTTGAAAAGGACAACAAATAAATGACAAAAAAAATTCTTGTCACTGAAATTATTGCAGAAGAAGGCATTTCTGCTTTAATTAGTCATGGCTATGAAGTTGATGAGAGGTACGACCTCGCCCATGACGAAATTTTAGATATCATTGGCAACTACGATGCTTTAATTGTCAGAAGTGCAACTCGAGTTGATAAACAACTTCTTGAAGCTGGCAAAAACTTAAAAGTTGTTGGCAGAGCTGGTGTTACTTATGACAATATAGATATTGAAGCAGCAAATGCACTAGATATAATTGTTTGTAACGCACCTACTAGCAACATCGTCAGTGCTGCAGAACACACTTTTGCGCTAATGTTGGCGTGTGCTCGCAAAGTTCCACAAGCTAACATGTCCATGCATGAAGGCAAATGGGACAGAAATAAATTCAAAGGTGTGGAGCTGTTCGGTAAAACTTTCGCTCTTTTTGGACTTGGACGAGTTGGCGGAATGGTTGCTGAGAGAGCAGTCGCTTTCGGCATGAACGTTTTAGCATATGACCCATATTGTAATCCTGAGCGTGCAACTACTCTTGGTGTTACTCTGGAAAACGATATGAGAAAAATCCTTTCTCAAGCAGATTTTCTCTCAATTCATCTTCCGCTTACTCCTGATACTAAAAATATGTTTGGACCA
>CAVFJE010000070.1:0-4493 GCA_963622845.1 Dialister sp. CAG:486 | reverse complement strand
GTAATCTTCATAAACACATCAAGACCTGCAATAATCGATATGAATTCATTGGCAGATTTTGTTGCTGCAAGAAAAATTGCATCATGTGGAATTGATGTATTTGATGACGAGCCGGCCAACACTTCTCCTCTTCATGAGCTCGATAGCGCAATTCTCACTCCTCATATTTCAGCTTTGACGAAAGAAGCACAAGTTAGAAGCGGAGTTCAGATAGCAGACTATGTGTGGGCAGGACTAGAAGGGTCCTTGGTACCGACTGCTCTTACTAGCGTCGCATCGAATACAGAAATGTCACGACACATTGCACCGTTTATTCCAGCTGCCAACATGTTGGGAAGGTTCCTCTCTCAGATTAAAGGAAATGTGCCAAGTTCGCTAAAAGTTAAGATGATGGGCAATTTGGCAGAACTCGATCCGACAGCTCTTGCTACTTCAGTTCTTGAAGGAGCTCTTTCATACAAGCATGCTCAATGCTCAAATATGCAAGAGTGTGCAATGTTTGCCGAGCGTCATGGCATTTCAATCAAATGTAAAAAGACTGATGTTGCTGACGAATATTCTGCGGGAATTGAAGTAGAGGCAGATGATGTAAGGATCGCTGCAACTGTATTCGGTGCGGATAAATTGCCACGAATAATATCAATTTTCGACTATAAAATCGATGTTGCTCCATCAAAGCACTCATTGCTTTTGGAGTACGCTGACAAGCCTGGCAATTGCGGAATCATTGGTACTATCCTAGGTCAACATAATATAAATATATCAACGATGCAAATTGCTACTTCTAAAGATGAGAAGAATGCATTGGTATTTGTAAACGTTAGCAGTGAAGTTAGTGAAGATATTTTGCAAGAGTTTAGAGAAAAAATCGATCTCAAGTCTCTCTATACGATAAATTTATAGTTTCATAGAGGTGAAAAGCGTGCTAGTAGGCATTGACATAGGTTCGACGAGTGCAAAAGCTGCAATTTTAGAAGGTGAGGAGCTTAAATTCAAGTGTGTTTTGCCTACTGGTTTTAATGGGGTAGATGCAAGCGAGCGTATTAAAAAAGAAATCGAAAATGCTGGCTTTTCACTCGATAGTGCCCAATCAATCGTTGCTACTGGTTATGGCAGAGTAAGTGTGCCTTATGCTGATAAAACTGTTACTGAAATCACTTGTCACGGAAAGGGTGCTTCGTGGCTTTTTGATTCAGATATGACAGTTGTCGATATAGGTGGTCAAGATACAAAAGCTCTTCAACTTAAAGGTGGACGAGTATTAAAGTTTTTAATGAACGATAAATGTGCCGCCGGAACAGGTAAGTTTCTAGAAGTTATGGCAAATAGACTAGGGGTGAGTTTAAGAGAGCTCTCTGAACTTGCTAAGGTAGGGGAGGAAACTCCAATAAGCTCAACTTGTACTGTTTTTGCTGAGAGTGAAGTAATATCGCTCATTGGCAAGGGCACTCCTAGGGAAAATATTGCACGAGGCGTCATTGATTCGGTCATCACTAAAGTTTGCTCTCTAGTTAATAAAATTGGTGGAGTAAACTATGGACTGACAGGTGGACTTTGCGAAGAGCAATACATAGTTGATTGTCTGTCGCGTGAGCTAAACGCTCCAGTTGTGACTAACGTAGATGCGAGATATGCCGGTGCAATCGGTGCTGCGCTTTGTGGTGACTAATTGAGATGCGGTTTTGTATAACATGCTGATTTTATCAGCTTGCTATAAATTTTTGAATCGTTTTAATAATTGTCAGTTTTGAAAGGAAGAATTAGATATGAGCAAAAGAGTAGTTTTAATTTCAGCAGACAAAATGGGAGTAGGAGACGATGAGCTTGGTGCAAAGCTAATGAAGGCTTTTCTGTATTCTCTCACAGCAGCACCAGAGATGCCATCTCACGTAATTATGTACAACAGTGGCGCGTATCTCTCGACTGAGGGAGCTGAGACAGTAGAAGATCTTAAAAAGCTCGAGGCTGATGGTGTAGAGATTTTGACATGTGGCACATGCACAGATTATTTTGGCATTTCTGACAAAGTTGCAGTTGGATCTATTACAAATATGTATGAGATTGTTGAGATTTGCACAGAGTCAGATTGTGTTATCCGCCCTTAATTGCCATTAAGTTAATATCACGTATCGTAACTAGACACTTAAGTAAAAATTTAAAATTCTCAATAAATATTTAATTTTTTTTGTGTATAGTGATTTTTGCAAGTTTTTAACGTGATAACAATGGAAGAAAGGGAGAGTTTCTTATGCCTCGTCCAATTTTTGACACTGAAGAGTGTATCGCATGTAGTGTATGTGTTGATGCATGTCCACAAAATGTACTTGCGGTCACAGACGTAGTAGAAATTATTGATGAAGAGAAATGCATCGGCTGTGGGGATTGCATGGAAGAGTGCCCTATGGGTTGCTTTACAGAGATTTCTCAAGACTAAAAAATAACACTTAACAAAAATACGCAAAATAGCCCATCGTCTTGTGCGCCAAATTCTAGACGGTGGGCTTTTGCTATAATTAAATGCACTCGATTTGTGTTTTATGCGATGGATCGATAATTATATTTAAGGGAGACCTACATTACTTGTGGATTAGGAATTCGTCTTGAAGGACACGAGATTTAACTGGTGTCTTTATTCGAAAAGCTCAGGAAGCAAGTTGCGGACACCCACCTGGAAGTCTGGATTCATCCAGCAGCACAAATCGAGTATTTAAATGTCAGTTGTTTTTCCTCAAATTCTCTTATTTAGACCTTCTATCTCTTAATTTAATCCTTGCATTTCTTACTTCTTAAATAGTTTGCTACAATCTTATATGAGAGAAGTAATTCATTTTTTAAATGCAAGAGAGAGGCTAATTTTAAGTGATCAATTATGTCTTTTGTCGAATTTAGAGACGTTAAAAAAACGTATCAAATGGGTGAGGTTGAGGTTCACGCTGCAAATGGAATGACGTTTTCTTTTGAAGAGGGAGAGTTTGTCGTCATCGTTGGACCTTCTGGAGCTGGAAAAACTACACTACTAAATATGCTTGGCGGAATGGACGATGTTACATCTGGAGAAATCGTTTTAGATGGAGAATACGTCAGCTCATATAACAGGAAACAACTTACAGGATATAGACGTCACGACATTGGATTTGTTTTTCAATTCTATAATTTGATACAAAATTTGACTGCAAAAGAAAATGTTGAGTTGGCAACACAAATTTGCAATGATACGATGTCAGCCGATGATGCTCTTTTAGCAGTTGGTCTTTCGCATCGCGCACATAATTTTCCTAGTCAACTTAGTGGCGGAGAGCAGCAACGTGTATCAATTGCGAGAGCACTTGCAAAAAATCCTAAATTGTTATTGTGTGATGAGCCGACAGGTGCGCTGGACTACAATACAGGCAAAGCTATATTGAAATTGTTGCAAGATACGTCTCGCAATAATAATAAAACCGTAGTAGTGGTGACGCACAACCTAGCACTTTGCGATATTGCAGATCGCGTTATCAAAGTTCGCGAAGGCAAGATTTGCGATTGTCAGTTTAATGAAAATCCTGCGCTAGCTGAAACTCTCGAATGGTAAAGATAGTTTCTCGGTTTCTATGGGTGCTTTTTTTAAAGATATCATCAAAACAATTAGGAACTCCATTGGGCGATTTATAGCTCTTTTGCTAATTGTTGCACTTGGCAGTGGCTTTTATGCGTCTTTACAAATGACAGGCAAAGACATGCTAATGACAATGGATAATTATTATGATGATTCGTGCCTGATGGACATTCGTGTAGTTTCATATGCTGGATTGAGCGAAGATGATCTTAGTGCGATAACTGATGTTGAAGGAGTTGACAGTGCGTCTCTAGCTTATGAAACTGATATCACAGGTTCTCTTCATAATGAGCAAATTACTATGCGCGTTCATTCGATGTTGGAGAACTCTTCAATTAATAACCTTGCACTTTGTGAAGGCAGACTACCTAGTAACAGTCGTGAGTGCGTAATTTCAAACGATTGCGTCATTGGGTTTGATAAAAACATCGGCGATAAAATAGAAGTTGTGGAATGTAGCGGAGATCTTGACTCAACTCTAGCTGAGCGAGAATTCGAGATCGTTGGAAAAGTTGAAAGTCCACTTTACATTTCGTTTACGAATCCTGGAGTTTCTAATCTAGGCAGTGGGCAACTTCAAGAATATATATATGTGAGAGACGATGCTTTTGCGTCCAGCTATCCATATAGTGAAGTTTATCTAACTGTTAAAGGCGCAAAAGAGTTGGGTGATTATAGTCAAGAATATCAATCGAAAATTGATGATGTTGTTTCAAACATAGAGGAAATTGGACCAGAGAGAGTTCAAGCTAGAGCTGATAGTTTGAGAGAAGAGCTTCAAAGACAAATTGAAATGATGTCATACATACAAGGTGACGCTAATGTTGCAAATGACATCTTGTCTGAGCAAAGTGCAAAGATAGATAAAATCGAAGACTCTGAGTGGCTCGTTATGGAT
>CAVFJE010000069.1:0-3464 GCA_963622845.1 Dialister sp. CAG:486 | reverse complement strand
TGCTGGCGCACCACTAGTGCCATTGCTATCCAGCGTCACCTTTATATCATCTCTGACTTCCCACTTGGCAACTACCGTTGTGCTCATGATAGTTTCATTGCCACTAACGAGCTCTTCGTAAGTTGTATCTTTAGTGATAACTAGGTTTTCGTTGCCTAAGAGGTGCCAATTTACAAATTTATAGCCGAGTCGTATCGGGTTTTGATATGGAAGGATGCACTTAGTTGGATCTTCGCTTGCACCAGCTTCAAATTTACCCGACCAATCATCGTAAGCTTCTAAGGAAGTTTTTGAGCCTCCTGCGGCGTCATATTTAACTGTGTAGGTGCCTTCTTCTAGTTGTGCGACATAGGTGTTGTCCTTGCCAGGGTAGACTGTTGCAGGTTCGCTATCTGTTGCGTCTTTCCAAGAAACCAACTTCCAGCCTTTATCAATGGACGCAAACCCTGGTAAGTTTAGAGCGTCACCTGCGAATCCGTATTGAGACACAGAAGATGTCTGACCAGAAAATGAGGCGTGATCTTGCACTGTAAATGTTAGCTTTGTAGCTTGCTCAATCGTCACGTTACATTTGACTGACTCATTTGAATCAGGAACGTTGATTGTCTTAGATTCTTCACCATTTACGACACGCTGAGGACGACCAGATAGATCCGATGCTGTTGAGAATTGAATGACGACGTCTCTTGGTCTGTTTGGAATCGTAGGAATGTTATATGAGCCATTCTTGTCAGTCGTTGCTTCTCCGAGTGTGAGCGTTTGGGTTTCTTTATCTACCACCTTGACTGCCACATTTGAACATGGTGTGCCCGATGTAGTTGTTGCTTTACCTTGAATTGCAGCGACTTTCCATGTGCACGTTACACTATTTGACCAACCTGCCAAATTATAGACATGTATGATTGCTACTGTGTCTTTGATGTCGTTATCTGGCGTGCCTGAAATGAGACCAGTTCTCTCATCAAGAGAGAGTCCTGGAGGCAAGGCGCCTGAGTCGATCTTCCAATATAGCTCATCGTATGGTGCTCCATTTGGATTGTTGACATCAAGTTGCAACTCATAAGGCGTATTAGGATAAACGTCAAGATAAGACTTAGATTCGGTTGTGATAACTGGGGTTGCCATAATAGAGAACGTGCCACTTGCAGTTTTGCCCCAATTATCCTCAAACCATTTTTCGTTACCTTGCTCAACAACAACTTCAGTCTTTGCACTATTTGTTACACCTATATTATTAGTGCAAGTTCTGCCATAGTTTTCAACATCAATCACAACGCTGTGATCAGCCTTTAGAGCTAGCTTGCCTTCATCAATTGCAGAGCCAGTGTATTTGTAAGCTGCATTTAGAGCAGTTGAAGAAGTAACAACGTCAACTGGGTTAGTCTCACCTTTTGTAACGTTGCAAGTTAGATAATCAGTGTAGACTACTTCAAAGTCCGACAAATCGTACTTGATATTGAAGTTGCCTTCAAAAGCAGCTGATGCATTTTGTGAGTCGACAAGGTTTGTTGAACCACCGCTACCACTAATCTTGACGCTTGCTTGACCAGGTTCAACGTTGTTGGAATATTCAACGTTATAGGCGCTCACAGGTACAATTTTGCCTGTTGGAACATGAACAATAGTTACTTTTGGCTCAATTGCTTTAGAAGTGTACTTAAAAGTTTCACCATCGGGGCCAAAGGTTGCCGAATCACTTTCGTCTACTGTAATTTTGCACTCATCAATCGGGTAAGCGACACTAGTAGTGGAACTTGCCCCGTCAACTAAATAGCTTGCTTTTGTAGCATTTGTTGTAGAGGTTATATCATTTACTGAAATGACACTGCCAGCTGAACCTGACTCATACGTCCTTCCACCAGCCTGCCAACCGGTGCCTCCAGATAAATTAGTGCCAGAGCCACCAGTTCCTGCAATCCAAGAAGTCCACCCTATCCTTCTAGATCCTCTATAATCAAGATATCCACCCTGTCCTCCATCACCTGCAATTCGACCTGCGCCTCCGCCACCACCATTATTAGAAATTCTAACGTACAAAGTTTTATTTGTTTTCAATTGGCCTATTTGACCGACACCGCCACCGCCACCACCAGAACCACCACTACCAATAGATGCAGCATTTCCACCTGTCGCTCCGGCTCCGCCGCCTGCACCGCCAATATACCCTATTAAAATTTTAGTAACACTGTCCCATATACCATCATATCCCCCCACCCATCCGCGGGAAGCTGCATTAGCATTTGTGTTACCTGCTACAGATTTAATCTCAATGCTACCTTTTTGTATTAAATTGCCACTAGCAAGTGAAGCCACACCACTAGTGCCTTGAGTACCACCATTACCACCATTTGTACCTATAGCAGCACCAGCACCACCACCTCCACTACCTCCTACACCACCTGCTCCTATCCATGTTGTAGCACTAAACGTTGCTTCACTAGCGCCGCTAGGTTCACCATTACCCCCACCAGTTCTTGCCCCACCTTGACCACCAGATGCCTCAATTGCACCTTTTCCTTCGACTGTAAGCGTTGAGCCACTTGGCAAGTAAATTCCAGCACCGCCACCACTTGTGCCATTTCCGTTAAAGCCTGTTGCACTCAACATTGGTGTTGTGCCAGAAGAAGCTTCGAAGCGCAACGTTACGTCACCAGAGATTATAAGACCTTCTTTAATTGTTGACGTGCCTTGTGCTATAAGGTCTGAATTGATGTAGTAAATTCCAGATGTAAGAGTGTGGTTTTCTGGTATTTCAGTTAAGTGTGTGTGATTTGGGTCACTCTCTTCCCACATGTCATGAGTGGAGTAACTCTCCGTAGTGTAGCTTGGTTCTTTAACAGTTTTAGCACTCTCGCCATCACTACCTTGAAGCGAAGAGATGCTAATTCCCGAATTTTCTAGACGAGTGTTAACTCTATCAACTAAAGATTCAATGTCACTTGGCAGAGCTGTGTTGTCAGCTGCAAAGGCAATCGCCGAGCTGTTAAGAGAAAATGCAAGGGAAAAAGTTAAAAGACAAGCTATAAACTTGCCAAAGTTGCCAAATGGAACTCTAGCTAAATCTGCTCTCTCTCTCTCTCTCTCTCTGCCTTTTTTACGAGATCCTACTCGAAAATTCAAGTTGCTCTCGTCTTGCAACTTAAAGTTTTCACACAACATAACCTGCTCCTTCCACTCATAAATGGACAAACGCTGAATTTCTCAATTATCGTTAATATACCACCAAAAGATAGGGGGGGGGGGACAAAAAATACTAAACATTTGTTTAATTTTCATTAATTGGCACTTTTTTTCACAAAGTTACAATATATGTCCATCGAAATTTTTGACAGGCATCAGCTTTTTGGACATCTGTGGGGTGTATGTGTAATTATAAATTGATGCCTGGCATGGATTTTAATGCCTGTGATGAATTTAAATTCGCACAATTAAAAAGCCACGACGAGCATTAACTCTCGACGTGG
>CAVFJE010000068.1:0-2588 GCA_963622845.1 Dialister sp. CAG:486 | reverse complement strand
TTTTAATGTCGCTCACGCTCGTGGGCTGTGGGTATGAGGATTTATTTGAAACCCCACAAACCTACACGCCAGTAGATGATAATCTCACGGTGCGATACATTAATGTTGGACAGGGCGACTCTGCACTAATCACATGTGGCAGCGATTCGATGATTATTGACGGAGGACCGAAGGACACCTCTCGAAACATATATTCAATCCTTGAGAAACTTCACCTAAACAATATCAACTACATCGTCGGAACGCACACTGACGCAGATCATTTCAGCGGCCTTTGTGCCGCTTTAAGTTACGCTACTTGCGACGTCTTCTATTGTTCGGAAGATACCTGCGATACAGACACTTGCGCTAAAGTCAAAAGCAAACTTGAGTCCAAAGGCAAATCAATCACCATACCTAGAACTGGCGACTCCTTCAAATTAGGTAACGCAACCGTCACATTCATAGGACCTGTTAAGGACTTTTCAGATGATGACAACAACGGCTCTCTCGTCTTGCGAATTGACCATGGTTCAAAATCATTCTTGTTCATGGCAGATGCAGAAAAAGAGGCAGAAAACGCAATGCTAAAAGCAGGGTCAAATGTTAGGGCAGACGTTTTGAAGGTCGGACATCATGGCTCTAAATCTTCATCAACCGATAATTTCTTAAAGACAGTCAGCCCATCGATTGCAGTCATTTCTGTTGGCGACAACAACTACGGGCATCCAAGCGACAGGGTTCTTCAGTCGCTCACAAACCTTGGGGTGAGTATTTATCGAACTGACGAACTTGGAAACATCATCGTCAAAAGCGATGGTTCAAATTTGAATGTTTCATACACGAAGGAAGAAATTCTCGAATAATAAGCTAAAAATTACATAGCAATTACCTCAAACGCTTGTTTTACCAACTCATCTAAATTGGCAGAATTTGCATCAATCCAATTAATTCTCTTCTCCGACCTAAACCAAGTTCGTTGTCTTTTTGCATAACGCCGAGAGTTCGTTTTGATGTTAGTGATGGCCATCTCAAGAGAACATTTATTGTCAAGATAGGAAACTATTTCTCTATATCCAATTGCTTTTGGAGAACACAGAGCATCTCTAAAACCTGCCTCTAACAAACCTTGAACTTCTCTTACAAGACCTTGGTTAACCATATTGTCAACACGCCTAGAAATGCGCTTGGCTAGCAATTCTCTATCAACAGAAAGTCCTATCCAGATTGAATCATATTTTTCGGAAATTTGTGAAAGTGCCTTCTTATTTTCAAAGTAGGATTCGCCTCGATCATTTAGCTCTAATGCTCGTATAACCCTTTTTGTATCATTCATTTCAATTACGCTTGCACTCAATTCATCTCGTTCTTTTAAAAGATGCCAGGCATCAGCTTTCGAATGCGTTACAACATATTGTTCAAATTTATGCCTGGCATGATTTTCGACTTGTGCACCTTCACTAAAGTTGTAATCATCAATTGCAGAACGAATATAAAAACCAGTTCCCCCAGCTAAAATGGGGATTTTTCCTCTTGATTTGATATCTTCGAAATGATGCCTGGCATCTTTTTGAAAAAGTGCAGCCGAATAAGACTCATTGGGATCCAAGATATCGATCATATGATGAGGCACCAATTGTTCGGATTTCACGACCTTGCCAGTTCCGATATCTAGCCCTCTATATATTTGCATGGAATCTGCACTCACTACTTCCCCATCGATTTTAAGAGCGATAGCTTGAGCAAGATCACTTTTGCCTGAAGCAGTAGGACCTACAATGACTATAATTTTGTCGTTATACAATTTCTCCAGATAAATACCAAGTTTTGCACTCATCAATTTTAATATCGAGAATCTCTCCTCTGAGATCATCAATCGTTTTACCGGCAGGAATTTTTGAGTGAACGACTTGGTTATATTGCGAGATCCCTCTCAAAATAGTATCGTCTTTCTTTGACGTGTCTTCTACCAAGACAGAGAGAGTTTTACCTTGATATTGTTCGTTATAGCTCAAAGAGTATTGAGCAATTTTGTCAGTTAAGCGACTGTATCTCTCATCAATGACCTCACGAGGAGTGTCATCTTTTATTTTTGCAGCAGGTGTGCCTTCCCTTTTTGAATAGATAAAAGTAAACGCACTTGCGTACTTTACCTCATCAACTGCATCTAAAGTCATCTGAAAATCTTCTTCACTCTCACCTGGAAAGCCAACGATTATATCTGTCGAAATTGCAATGTCGCTCCTTGCATCTTTTAGCTTGTATATCAAATCCATATAACGATGCCTGTCATACTTTCTATTCATCTTCTTTAGAATTGCGTCACTGCCACTTTGAATTGGAAGATGAATTGCTGGCATTAGGTTATCAAGCTCAGAAAATAGATTGATGACTCGGTCATTTAAGTCTTTTGGGTGGGATGTGACAAATCTAAGTCGCTCGATACCTGTGTCAGCAACACCGCGCAAGATTTCATAAAATTTGGGCTCACCATAAAGATCTCTGCCATAAGAATTAACGTTTTGTCCCAAAAGAGTTATTTCTCTCACGCCTTGCTTTACAAGAGAAGTCGCCTCATCCAAGATGTCTTTGACTTCCCTTGATTTTTC
>CAVFJE010000067.1:0-13868 GCA_963622845.1 Dialister sp. CAG:486 | reverse complement strand
GACGAATCCTGCTAGTGGTATTACGAACAAAAGACGCCTCTCAGCACTTGGACCGGGTGGTCTTTCAAGAGAGAGGGCAGGCATTGACGTTCGTGACGTCCACAACTCTCACTTCGGAAGAATGTGCCCGATTGAAACACCTGAAGGACCTAATATCGGTCTTATTGGTTCTCTTGCTACTTATGGTCGCATCAATGATTACGGTTTCATCGAGACACCATATAGAAAAGTTAAGGACGGCAAGGTCACAGACGAGATCGATTATCTAACTGCTGATGAGGAAGAAAATTACACTATCGCTCAAGCAAATGAAGAGTTTAATCAAGAGACGGGAATTTTTGGGCACTTTGGTGAAGACGGTAAATTCGTTGAGAGCCAAAGAGTTCTCTGTCGTACAAAGAATGCTGATGGCGAATTTGGTGAGCCTGCAGAGATGTTTCCTGAAGATGTTCAATATATGGACGTTTCACCACGTCAAATGACATCTGTCGCGACAGGTCTCATTCCGTTCCTTGAGCATGACGATGCTAACCGTGCTCTCATGGGCTCAAACATGCAGAGGCAAGCAGTTCCGCTTCTTAGACCTCAAGCACCTCTAGTAGGTACCGGCATGGAGCATAGAATTGCTGTTGACTCGGGTGAGATTTTAGTATGCCAAAACGATGGTGTTGTTGACTACGTCGACGGCGTGACTATCATCATTAAGACTGAAAGTGGCGACTACGATGAATATCTAATCCCTAAATTTAAGAGATCTAACCAAAGTGGATGCATCAACCATCGTCCAATTGTTCGTGCTGGAGATACTGTTAAAAAGGGCGATGTTTTAGCTGATGGACCTTCTTGCGACAATGGCGAGCTTGCGCTTGGTCAAAACTTGATGGTTGCATACATGCCTTGGGAAGGTTACAACTACGAGGATGCTATCATCATCTCAGAGCGTGTTGTAGCAGAAGATTTGCTCACATCAATTACTATCGCTCAACACGAAGTCGAGTGTCACGAAACAAAGCTCGGTGACGAAGAGATTACAAGGGAAGTTCCAAATGTTAGCTCGAAGATGGTCGCTAACCTTGATGAAGAAGGCATAGTTAGAATTGGCACTGAAGTTGAGCCTGGCGATATTTTGGTCGGTAAAGTTACTCCTAAAGGTGAAGTCGACTCAACTGCAGAAGAGAGACTTTTGAGAGCCATTTTTGGTGAGAAGGCAAGAGACGTACGAGATACATCTCTGCGCGTTCCACATGGTGGCGGTGGTCGTGTTATCGGCATTTTGCACTTCAGAGCTTCAGCTGGCGACGATTTGAAGCCTCAAGTAAAAGATATGATCAGAGTGTTTATCGCGCAAAAAAGAAAGATTCAGCCTGGTGACAAACTTTCAGGTCGTCACGGTAACAAAGGTGTTATCTCAAGAGTTTTGCCTGTTGAGGATATGCCTTATATGGCAGATGGAACTCCTATTGATGTTATGTTAAATCCTCTAGGCGTACCTTCTCGTATGAATGTTGGACAGCTGCTTGAAAATCACCTCGGTTGGGCTGCAAAATGGGGCTGGAGCGATGATGAAAATCAAGAGAGCGCAGTTGAGGGTCCACAATTTGTTGCAACTCCTGTTTTCGATGGTGCCAAAGAAGATGAGATTAGTAAAGCAATTTTGGCTGCAAATAGAAACCTTATGCTTAAGAGCAAAGAAGAGTATGGCGATCACTTGATGGAAGAGCTTGTGCCTCAGCTCTCAGCTGAAGGTAAGATGTGGCTTTGGGATGGCAGAACGGGCGAGAAGTTCAGAGAGCCTATTACGGTGGGTAGCACCTACATTTTGAAGCTTGGACACATGGTTGACGACAAAATCCACGCGCGTTCTAATGGTCCATACTCTTTGATTACACAACAGCCTCTCGGCGGTAAGGCACAATTCGGTGGCCAAAGATTCGGCGAGATGGAGGTTTGGGCGCTTTACGCTTACGGTGCTTCAAACGTATTGCAAGAAATTTTGACTATCAAATCTGACGATGTTAGCGGCAGAACTAGAGCCTATGAAGCAATCGTTTCTGGCAACAACATACCTGCTCCAGAGGTTCCTGAGTCATTTAAGGTTCTCGTTAAAGAATTGAAGAGCTTGGGGCTTTCTGTCGAGCTTAAGGGCGACGGCTCACTCATGGAAATCAAAGACGACGCTGATCCATCGGATCGCAAACCTAATGTTTACGCAAACAAGGCTGAGCTCGAGCTAAACGCGGAAGAAGAGGCACTCTCAGCAATCGATGACATTGCATCATCACTCGATGATTTGCTTGAAGATATAGATATGGAAATTGATGTGGAAGAAGATAAAGACTTGTCAACAGAGGAGAATTTGCTGTTCGATGCAGATGATGAAGAGGAAGGAGGGGAGAGATAATCATGGCTGTAGCAGAGTTTGATGTAAGAAAATTTGATGAAATTCAAGTTCACCTGGCTTCTAGCGACGAGATTAGAAGCTGGTCTCGAGGAGAAGTTAAGAAACCTGAGACTATCAACTACAGAACGCAAAGACCAGAAAAAGATGGTTTGTTTTGCGAAAAAATATTTGGACCAATCAAGGATTGGGAATGTTCTTGCGGCAAGTACAAGCGTGTTAGATTTAGAGGCATCGTTTGTGAGCGTTGTGGTGTAGAAGTTACGAGAGCTAAAGTAAGACGCGAGAGGATGGGCCATATTGAACTTGCTTGCCCTGTCTCCCACATTTGGTATTTCAAGGGCAGTCCAAGTCGCCTTGGTTACCTCCTAGACATTCCTCCAAAGGATCTAGAAAAAGTTCTTTATTTTGCTTCATATCTGGTAACAAAAGTTGATTTTGAAGCTAGAGAAGAAGATGAAGCAGAGCTCAGAGACGAGATGTTAGCAGATCTCGAGTCTCTAGACGTTGAGAGAGACAGACTTATTGCAGCTACAAGAGATCTTGGAAAAGGTTATGTTAGCCCAGACAGCGATGAGATTGTCGACGATGTCGATGAGGAGGCTCTATCGCCTGAAGAAGTTGAAAGCGAAGTAGCCGAGCTATATGAAGAGTTTAACGAGCGCAAGGCACTCAGACAAGACGCGTTGGACGAGTTCATGAAGCTCAAGCCAAAGCAACTAGTCGATGACGAAGAGCTCTTTAGAGAGATGAGACGTCATTATTCAGACTATTTTGAAGGCGGCATGGGTGCTTCTGCTGTTAGAGATCTTATTGTTGAAATGGATCTTGCAAAAACAGCTGAAGAGCTAAAAGAAATGGTGGAAAACTCAAAGGGTCAAAAAAGAGCTAAAGGACTAAAGAGACTTAAGGTTGTTGAGTCTTTCTTGAAGTCTGGAAGTGATCCAGCAAATATGATTATGGATGTAATTCCAGTAATTCCTCCAGACCTTCGTCCTATGGTTCAGCTTGACGGCGGAAGATTTGCAACATCAGACCTAAACGACCTCTATAGACGCGTTATTAATAGAAACAACAGACTTAAAAAACTTCTTGACTTAAATGCTCCTGAGATTATGCTTAACAATGAGATGCGCATGTTGCAAGAGGCTGTTGACTCATTGTTTGACAACGGAAGACGCGGAAGAGCAATCGAAGGAACTGGAAGAAGACCGCTGAAGTCTCTCTCTGACATCTTGAAAGGCAAGCAAGGAAGATTCCGCCAAAACTTACTTGGTAAACGTGTAGACTACTCTGGTCGTTCCGTAATCGTAGTTGGACCAGAACTTAAGTTGCACCAATGCGGTCTTCCATCACAGATGGCACTCGAACTCTTTAAGCCTTTCGTATTAAAGAGGCTAATTGAGCTTGGCTCTGAAAAGGACAGAAACATTAATGCAGCTAAGCAAATGATCGTAGAGGGAGTAAGCGAAGTTTGGGACGTTTTAGAGGAAGTCATTAAAGAACATCCAGTTTTGCTAAATCGCGCTCCTACTTTGCATAGACTTGGTATTCAAGCATTTGAACCAGTCCTAGTTGACGGCAAAGCGATCCGCCTTCATCCACTAGTTTGTACAGCATTTAACGCAGACTTTGACGGAGACCAGATGGCTGTTCACGTGCCGCTTTCTAACGAAGCACAAGCAGAAGCAAGAGTGCTTATGCTTTCAACTAACAATATCAAGTCTCCTGCTCACGGTCGTCCACTTACTGTACCGACGCAGGATATGATTATTGGTCTATATTACCTAACAGCTCTTCGTGATGGTTTTGAGGGCGAAGGCAGACACTTCATTGACTTTGCTGATGCGTATCGCGTTTACGATTGTAGAGATGGTCTCGACTTGCAAGCGAAAATTGATGTGCGCTTGAAGCGTGACGGTCTCGTTGCTACCAGCTACAATACGTTTGAGGAGCACAAAGCGGGGGAGCACATTGAAACTTCGGTCGGACGCATTATCTTCAACGATGTTCTTCCAAAGGATTATCCTTATCTCAATTACGAGATGAACAAGACTGAGATTTCACGTCTCGTGGCTGACCTTGCAAATAAATATGAGCTAGGCGACCTACCTGCAATATTTGATGGCTTGAAGGACGCTGGCTTTCACTATGCAACAAGAGCAGGCGTTACGGTATCGGTCTATGATGCCTCTATTCCGCCAAGTAAGAGTGAAATTTTGGCTGATGCAGACAAGCAAGTTGCCGAAATTCAAGACAACTACGAGCTAGGTCTCATAACCAATGAAGAGAGACACTCCACAGTTGTTGACATTTGGAATAAGGCCAACGACGATGTTGGAAATGCGATGGCAGACAATTTTGATCGCTTTAATCCAATCTACATGATGGCTTTCTCTGGTGCTAGAGGTAATATTAAGCAAATTCGACAATTGGCAGGTATGCGTGGCTTGATGTCTGACCCGAAGGGACAAATTATCGACCACCCAATTAAAGCGAACTTTAGAGAGGGCTTGTCTGTTCTCGAGTACTTTATCTCAACTCACGGTGCTAGAAAAGGTTTGGCTGATACGGCGCTTAGAACTGCTGACTCTGGTCACTTGACTAGACGTCTTGTTGACGTTGCTCAAGATGTGATTATCAGAGATCTTGATTGTGGCTGCGAAGAAGGTATGGTCTTTGATATTCGCAATGCTAAGGGAGATCTTGACGATAATTTGGTGGGCAGATGCCTCAATAAAGATGCAATCGGTGACGGCAACAAAGTTATCTTGGCTGCCGGAGACTACATTAGCAATATTTCTGTTCTCGAAGAGCTCGATAAGGCTGGCGTCACACAAGTTGATATTAGAACGATTATGTCATGCCACTCTGATCATGGTGTATGCCAAAAGTGCTATGGTCTTGATCTTGCGACTGGATTGCCAGTTAATATCGGCACTGCAGTCGGCATTATTGCTGCTCAATCTATTGGAGAGCCAGGAACACAGCTAACGATGAGAACTTTCCATACAGGCGGTGTTGCTGGTGCGGACATTACACACGGTCTACCTCGTGTTCAAGAGTTGTTTGAAGCTAGAAATCCAAAAGGTAAGGCTGAGCTAGCAGAGATTTCTGGAACTTTGAACATAACAGCAACTGAAGATCACCTCATTTTGACTATTCATGATGAGCAAGGTAATGTTAGAGAGTACAGCTTGAATGCAAGAGCTCAACTTATGCCTAATATTGAGGACGGTTGCACTGTTAAAGTTGGCGCTCAGCTAACTAGAGGCTCAATCAATCCTCACGATCTTTTGAGACTTACTGACGCTGCAACAACGCTGAGATATATCGTCTCGCAAGTACAAGGCGTTTATGTTTCGCAAGGTGTAGACATTAACGACAAGCATATCGAAGTTATTGCACGTCAAATGTTAAAGCGCGTTGCAGTTATCGAAAGCGGAGATAGCTCATTTTTGCCAGGCAGTCAAGTTGATCGCTTCAAATTCCAAAGAGTGGCAAACGCTCTTATTGATCAAGGCAAAGAGCCTCCTGTTGGACAAGCACTTTTGCTTGGTATTACAAAAGCATCTCTTGCTACAGATTCATGGCTTGCAGCAGCGTCGTTCCAAGAAACTACTAAAGTTTTGACAGATGCTGCGATTGAGACCAAGACAGATTATTTGCGCAGCCTCAAAGAAAATGTCATTATTGGCAAACCAATCCCTGCTGGAACAGGCGTTAAGAGATATAAAGATCTAGGCTTAACTTTCAAAGGCAAGCCAATTGAGAAGAATAGACAAGGTGACGATGAGCTTCCAAATTATGCTCCTGAACAATTGAAGGAAATTGAAACTCTAATTCCTGAGAGAGAGCAATGGCAAATCGCTCCAGATGGAACATTTGTTGGAGATGGCAATTACAAGAATTACATGGGCATGCTCGAGTTGGCGCGCCATGGTCATTCCTTGCCAGAGGAAGAAGCTCGCCTCTATCTCTATGATGATCTTGGCGTGTCGCAAAGATGGGCTAATAAGTTTAGCGAGGCTGGAATTGAGACTGTACAAGATTTGGTTGGAAAAGACGAAGCTGAACTAACTGCCATCACGGGCATTGGTGAAAAAGCCATTGAGGAGCTTAGAAAAGGTCTTGAATCTAGAGACTTGCTCTATGTTATTGAGGACAGCAAAGCCAAAGAGACACAAGAAGACATTTCAATGCTCATGGATATTGTATTTAATCCAGATGGAACAACTCAAGCGTCAACTTCAACGCTTGCATTTGACACATCTGACGATGATGTATTTGATAGTGACGATGAGCTAATTGGTTCTCAATTTGCGAGATCTGAAAATGAACTCGACGCTGTTTTGAATGCAATGAAGGACCTAGGCTTTGATTTGACTGATGAAACTATTGAGGCTGAGTCTAATGCAGAACAGCAATCTGACGACGACTTGTTAATCGACTAAAGGGCGAGCACAGATTACTAGATGACGAAGCTCTTTGGAACAGACGGAATAAGAGGCAAGGCAAATAGCGATCTCACTTGTGAGATCGCTTTTCGTCTAGGACAAGCTGCTGTCATTTTCAAGGGCAAAGAGGTTTTAATAGGCAAAGACACACGCGTGTCAGGTGACATGCTTGAATCTGCACTAGCAGCTGGCATTAATTCAGTCGGCGGCAATGCACATCTAGTTGGTGTCGTGCCAACTCCCGCTGTGGCATATCTAGTGCGCACAGGTGAGTTTGATACTGGAGTCATGATTTCTGCGTCACATAATCCGCCTGAGTATAATGGGCTCAAAATGTTTGATGGTAGTGGTCTGAAACTAAATGATGCAGAAGAAGAGAAAATCGAGAAATTCATCTTAAACGACAATAATTCAGTTGATCATCTCGTGAGTGGTGATTGTGTTGGTAGGGTGGAAAAGTTTAGTGATGGTAAAGATCGGTATGTTTCTTATATCGTAGACAGCATCCGGTCACAGAAAATTGACTTTTCAGACCTTAAGATTGCTCTAGACACTGGTCATGGAGCTTCTTGTGATACTAGTTTTGAGGCTCTAACTAGACTGGGAGCGAATATTGTTTCGATAAATAGAGATTTAGAGGGCAAAAGCATAAATGTTAGGTGTGGCTCAACTCATCTAGATCCTCTCAAGCAACTCGTTATTGAGAGTGATGCCGATGTAGGTATTGCTCACGACGGAGATGCAGACCGGGTGGTAATGGTATCTAGAGAAGGTCTTGAGATTGACGGCGACGTTATCTTGAGCATTTTGGCGCTAGACTTAAAGAAGCGCGGAGAGCTTAGAAACAACACTGTTGTCGGTACAGTTATGACAAATATGGGGCTAAAGAAGGCTTTGAGTGACAATGATATCGATTTTGTTTCTACAAAGGTAGGAGATCGATACGTCTTAGAGGAAATGTTGCGCTCCGATTATATTTTGGGTGGTGAACAGTCAGGTCACATAATAATGCTTGAGCACAACACAACTGGGGACGGTCTTATGAGTGCTGTGCAATTTTTAGCTGCGATTAAAAGACTCAACAAATCTGTTGACCAAGCTATTTCTTTTTTCAAGAGATACCCGCAAGTGTTGATCAATGTTGCAGTCGAAGATCGAGAAGCTGCACTAAAGGATGACTGTTTGCTCGCTGAAGTCGAAAATGCAAAGCAGTCCCTTGGTCAAGATGGAAGAGTGCTGCTTCGACCTTCTGGAACTGAACCACTCATTAGAGTTATGGTTGAAGCACAAGATGAGAGTATTTGTAAATATTGGGCAAACAGAATTGCTGAGAAGCTTAAATAATGAGGAAAATTAAAGATGAGACAAGAAAACATTAGGAATGTCGCAATTATCGCGCACGTAGATCACGGCAAAACTACACTTGTAGACAGGCTTCTTCAAACGTGCGGAGTTTTTAGAGAAAATCAAGAAGTACAAGACAGAGTTCTCGACTCAAACGATCAAGAGAGGGAGCGGGGAATCACGATTCTCTCGAAAAATGTCTCCGTTAGTTATAAAGATGTCAAGATTAATATAATTGACACGCCTGGTCATGCTGATTTTGGCGGAGAAGTTGAGCGTGTTCTAAACATGGCTGACGGGGCACTTTTGATTGTGGATGCCTTTGAAGGACCTATGCCACAGACTCGTTTTGTGCTCCAACATGCTCTTGATATGGGTCTTAGGGTAATGCTTGTTATTAACAAGATAGACAGAGACGGGGCACGTCCTGAAGAAGTTGTGGATGAAGTCTTTGATTTGATGTGTGAGCTAAATGCGAGTGACGAACAACTAGATTTCTCAATTATTTATGCTAGTGCAATGCAAGGGTACGCACTTTGTGATCTCAATGATGAAAAGAAGAATATGTTGCCTTTGCTTGACAAAATAGTTGAAGAGATCCCTGCTCCAGAAGTTAATGTTGACGGCCCAGTTGCGATGCAAATTTGTACAGTTGATCACTCTTCGTTTGTTGGTAGAATCGGTGTTGGCAGGCTTTCTTCTGGCACTCTTCACAAAGGCGATCAAGTTTTAGTAATGAAAAATGATGGTTCTAGATACAACACTGCAATTAAGCAACTCTTCACATTTAAAGAGTTAGGCAAGCACGAAGAAAAAGAGGTCTATGCAGGCGATATAGTTGCTATAGTTGGAGTTGACGATGCTGACATTGGAGACGTTGTAACAGATAAGGAAAAGCCAGTAACGTTCGATCCGATTGAAGTTGAGCAGCCAACGATGGCTATTGTTTTTGAAGCTTCAACTAGTCCGCTCGTGGGAAGAGAGGGCGATATTGTTGGAGCAAGGCAGCTAAAAGAGCGTCTCTTTAAGGAAGCTGAGAGCAACATCTCTATGCATATAGAAGAGCTTCAAGACAAGTCAGGCATAGAAGTAGCAGGTCGAGGAGTTTTGCACCTGTCAGTCTTGATGGAAACCATGAGGAGAGAAGGCTTTGAATTTCAAGTTGGAAGACCAAGAGTTATCATTAAGCAAGATGAGGCAGGAAATAAACTTGAGCCTATCGAAGAGGCCACAGTTGACGTTCCTACAGATTACGCTGGCAAAGTCATAGAGGTGTTTGGCACTGCAGGTGGCGAGATGACTGATATGGTCTCAAGAGGAGAAGCTACGCATATTGTCTTTCAAATTCCATCTCGCGGAACGATGGGACTTAGAACAAGAGTTTTAAATGCAACTCGAGGTGAAGCAGTCATGTTTCATCATTTTAGCAAATATGGTCCTTGGCGCGGTGATTTAGGCGGGAGATCGAGAGGATCAATGATTGCGATGGCAACTGAGAAATCTGTGGCTTACGCTCTTGATACTCTTCAAGAGCGCGGCAAGCTCTTCATCGGACCTGGTGAGGATTGCTACGAGGGCATGATTGTTGGAGAATCAGCAAAAGAATCCGACATGGTTGTAAACGTTGCTAAAGCAAAACAATTGGGCAATCAAAGAAGTAGCGGTGCTGACAAGGCGATATCTCTAACTCCTAAAACAACCTTTACGCTTGAAGAGGCCCTAGAATATATTGAAGATGATGAACTCGTTGAGGTGACACCACTTTCTATTCGTCTAAGAAAGCGTCTTCTTTCAGCAACAGACCGTAAGAAAGCAGCAAAGAAATAAGTTTGTTAACACTTCTTTTAGGCGGTTACACAAAAGCCCTATCATGTAAAATAGATATATGATTTTAACTGCAAAATATGTATTTCCAGTCACATCTCTTCCAATTTTGGATGCAGGAGTTTGTATCGAAGGCAATAAAATTGTTGAGGTTGGAAAATCTAGCGATTTGAAACGCCACCACCCAAATGATGAAGTTAAAGAGCTTGGAAATGCAGCTATTTTGCCTGGTTTTGTTAATACTCACACGAGAGTAGAGAGAACGTTGTTGCGCGGTCTTGTTGCTGATGAACCATATTCGGCTTGGCTTTTTACAACTGCTAGACTTGGCATGCGCTTGTCGGCCCAAGATAAGCGAGACGCAGCTTTATTGGGTTGCCTTGAAGCGATTAGAAGCGGAACGACAACTATCTCTGATGTCGCTTACGGTGATGGAGCAATTGAGGCTGCCGACAAAATAGGTTTGCGAGGAGTAATATACCGTGCAACTGGAGCTGCCGACGCAAGTAGGGTTGACTTTGCCATTCGTCAAGCACATCAAGATATATTAGATTGGAATGAAAAGTACGAAGGCGGGCTTTTGCAATTCGGGCTTTCTCCTAACCCTGTGTATGAAACTCATCCAAAGGTGTATAGAGAAATCGCAAGATTGGGTAGAAAATTGTCAGTGCCGATTAAGTTTCAATTGGCAGGATCAAAGGAAGAAGACGACTTTGTCAGGCGAGGCAAGTCGGTTTATCGTCTTCACGACCCAGGTAAGATGGAAAAGACTTATGCTGACGTAACACCTTGGTTGCCATTTGGGGTTAGTCCTGTAAAATTCGTTCTTAATTGGGGTGCTTTTGAGGCTGATAACATTTCAATTGTTCATGGAATCCACGTAGACGAAGAGGATATTAGTGATCTTAAGGAGTTCAAGGTTGGCATTTGTTCTTGCCCTGGTAGTGAAGCTCAGCTAGGCATGGGAGCATCCCCTATAGTTTCATATCTCAAAGAGGGAATGAGCGTTGGTTTTGGCACAGATTCACCTGCTGCAACTGAAGCATGCGATATGCTAAACGAAATGCGCTTTGCAATGTTGCTCAGCAGAGCTATTACAGCGAGCACCTATATTCGCTCGTCTACGGCACTTCGCATCGGTACTATGGGTGGGGCTAAAGTCCTTCATATGGAAGACAAGATTGGATCTTTGGAGCCGGGCAAACTTGCAGATATAACTGTTTGCAGTCTGGAGAATACAAAGACGACTATTGACTTAAATCCTACCAGTTCTCTTGTAAATAAGTGCGTTGGTGGCGATATTTTGATGACGATTATAGATGGTAAAATTGTATATAACGATGGGGAATTTGCAGCTGGCATTGATTTGGACGCTTTGAGGAAGCGTCTTTTGATTGCACGAGCAAAGGTGACAGAACCTCTTTAATGGCGTATAATTGGTTGTCGTTGAAATAAGTAATAATAATAAAAAAGTGGAGCGATGATAAAAGATGGCTAATAGAAAAACGAAGAAACAAAACGTTGGACAGCGAAAAATGTCGCAGGCTCAAATGGAGGCCAGAGAACAAGCTGCTATAGATAGAGCAAGGAGATCCGAAGAAGAGAAAGCTAGAAGCGAGCGACTAAAGAAAATCTTCACTGTTGTTGTTTGCATCATTTTAGTTTTAGCTCTCGGCATACCAACTGTCGCTCTAAGTGTTATAGGTGGATAGAGCGCTACCTGCGATCGCATTCAAATATATTTTCACTAGCGTCAAGATGTAGGAGACTTCTCTAGTGTTTGGGATTAGCGGAGCAGAACTACTGATAATTCTTATCTTTGCGTTCATCATTTTTGGACCAGAGAAGTTGCCTGTTATAGCAAAGACTATTGGACGGGCTATCGCTAAGTTTAGAGAAGTTCAAAGCGAAGCTAAAGAAACGATCAACGTAGATACAATCTTAAATAGCGACAGCGACTCATCGGTTGACGAAACTATCGACAATATCATGAAGCTCAAAGATAAAGCTATTGATAGCGCAAAAGAGCTAAGTGTAGAGGGAAAAGAAGCTCTAAATTTAGCAAAAGATTCGCTTAAAGAAAAGCGTGAGAAATATGACGAAATGAGAGAAAAGATAAGCGCATCATCGAGCGCTGATGAAAACGAAAGCGCTGATGGTGCAGGTCTGGATGATGACGATGATGATCAAAGGATAGACAACTAATGCCGATCGGTCCAGCAAAAATGTCAGTCTTTGATCACTTAAGCGAGCTTCGCCTTAGATTGGTGAGAATTGTCGTTTGTCTATTGTTAGCTATTATTGTCTTTTACATGGCATCTCCAATCATGGGTCAGATTCTCTTATGGCCCATCTCAGACTTTTTGCCCAGAGACGAATCTGGTGCTGTTTCGCTAATAGCAATTGATCCATTCGAATCATTTACTACACGTTTGTTTATCACTTTTTTCTTCTCGATAATTGGAACTTCACCAGTTATTTTGTGGCAATTACTCGCGTTCTTTTTGCCTGCACTGAAGCCAAACGAAAGAAAATACTTCATACCCACATTTATCGCTGCATGTGTGCTTTTTATCTTTGGTGTGATATTTTGCTACCTTGTAATTTTGAACACAGCATTTGAATGGCTAACTGATCAAGCTAGTGGACTTGGAACGATTGAGCCGAGAATGTCATCCTATATATCGATCATAGTAAAGTTTGAAGTTGCATTTGGTCTTGCATTTGAACTACCTTTGATAGTTTTTTATTTAGTTGCGTTTAATGTTGTCCCATATAAGAAGCTGAGGGCAGCTTGGAGATATATCTACGTTGGACTTCTTGTGCTATGCGCAATGGTCACACCTGACGCTTCGCCAATTACAATGCTTTTAATGTTTGCAGCATTAATTTCCTTTTATGAAATATCAATGTTGGTATCAAAGATTGTTTTAGCAAAGAGAATAGCAAGACAAAATAAAGAATTAGAATAGTGGTATGCACGAGCTTAGCATCATAACTAACGTTGTCGACTCTACACTGAATGTTGCAAAGCAACAAAATGCTGAATCTGTACTTGCCATAAATCTTAAAATTGGAATAATGGTTGATGCAATAGATGAGGCGTTGAGAGCGTCTTTTGAAATGCTATCAGCAGATGAGCCAATGCTAAAGGACTGTGAGCTAAGAGTTGCATACAGCCAACCAAAGTCTAAGTGTTTGGAATGTGGCGAAGAATATAGTCATGACAGGTTCATCAGAAGTTGCCCTAAATGTAAGTCGAATTTAACCGAGCTTATTGCAGGTAATGAGATGGAAATTGAAAGTATAGAAATTAAAAGTTAGCAGAGATAAAGAGTACTAGAGAAAAGAGTGTAAATCATGAAGCACGTTGAGAACACTTTTAACGAGGATAGTTATTACAAATCAATTGTAGAAGGTCTGCAAAACTACTTCGAACCATCTGAATATGAATTACATTTTGCGATTGGTCTTTCTGGAGGGCTAGATTCTGCGCTGGTTGCAAAAGTTGCAGTGGACGCATTTGGCGCTAATAGAGTTCATGGACTGATTTTGCCAAGCAACACAACTAGCGAAGAGTCTATAAATCTAGCTTTAGCGCTAGCAAATAATTTGAATATCAGAACACATGGGCTTCCTATAGGTAAGCTTTGTGATGACTTTGTTTCTAATTTTGAAAAGAACTTAGAGGTCGAAGTCCATCCAATTGCCAAAGGAAACGTGATGGCAAGAATGAGGATGATGGCGTTGATGTGCGCTTCAAATGTTTATGGATGGGTTGTGCTAAACACGGGAAATAGAACGGAGGCGTTGCTCGGATATTGCACGCTCTATGGTGATACTTG